>JAEZDW010000217.1 GCA_023417955.1 Bacteroidota bacterium | reverse complement strand
TCATAAACATTACCATGATTTTTACGATGCGCTCTTTGGATCCATCGCAGCAGTTGTCATTTTGTGGACCGACAGGCACTTTCAAATTTCATTGTGAAATCTTTTCCGATGCTGATGTTAGAACAGTGTCCCAACATGAATTGCGTCATTGTCCGCGACGTGTTAACTTGTCACCTAATGGCGGCGACTTCGAAGATGGTTTGCAATACTTCAACTTGCGCAAGCACGGCCGTCAGGAGCCGCTAACAGTTTTGTTGGCTACAGTTGTTGGAGGTGTGAATTGCAGGAATGCGAATAGCGAACGGGTTTTAGTGAGAGTGACGTTAGGTGCGAAGAGTCTCACGCCCGTTAGTTCATCTGATTATTAACAAGTAACATACAAACCATGGAATGGACCTTTGAAAAAGTTGTCACTACGGAGCAGGAACTCCGCGACATCATGGGATATCCCAGCGAAATTGTTACACGCAAAACAATCGATCATATTGATGAACACTGCCGAAGTTTTATTGAGAAATCACCGTTTATCACCATAGCAACGTCGGACCTGAATGGAAACCTTGACGTCTCCCCGAAAGGTGATCCTGCGGGGTTTGTTAAAATCCTTAGTGATAAAATGCTGGCAATTCCTGATCGCCCTGGAAACCGCAAAGCAGATACCTTGCGCAACATTATTCAGAATCCCAACATAGGTTTGATCTTTTTAATACCGGGGATTAAAGAAACGCTGCGAGTAAATGGAGAGGCGAGGGTTGTGACGGATACCTCCGTTTTAGAGTTGCTAGCGTGTCAGGGTAAAAGCCCTTCCTTCGCGATAATTGTCACCGTAAAAGAGGCCTTCATGCACTGCGCGAAATGTATTATCAGATCCAATCTCTGGATGAGCGTCGACGACAAGCAGGAGCGCGGCGTACCGTCATTAGCCCGCACACTCGTCGACCACGGCAAACTCGATATGTCGTATCAGGAGTTGGATAGTATGATCAAAGATGATGAGAAGACCAACTTATATTAATATAGCTTGGCTGTGTTGAGGACGTTTTTTCACCGCATCGCAAGGTGGCTTCTGCTTATGAGTAAGCCTCAGGTGCGAGCTACGAGCCACGAGCTGCGAGTTTGGTTCCGCTAACCTGAATGTTCGCTATTTTGAATGATGTAGTTTTTGGATCGCAACGACAAAATACGGAATGGAGCGCAAGGAAGTTTACTGCCACCAGAACCTGCAACTGCCACCCCCGATACCATTAGATACTATGTCCAGTTTTACTTAATTTTAACTCCTGGCCATTCCGGTTACCTTTAACGCTATGGCCACCTAACAATCATACAACAAGAAACTGCAATGAAATCACTCTCCACCATCATCATCCTGATGTTAATCCTGGTCTCCTGTGGAAACTCAAACACTGCCCGCAATGAACTCCTTACGTCTGCGATCTGGACCATCGAGGGTGCTTCGCTCGACGGATCGACTAAGCCAATTGAAACGCACCAGTTTCTTGCCGATGGTGGGTACCTGCTGGAATCCGGAGAAGTTAAAGTAAACGGAAACTGGGAGTGGTCAGACGACAATGTAATTCATCTCAAGTTAGAATCGTTGACGATAAACGGAGAAGTCAACAAGTACGACGTGCAACCCGGCTATTTCATAAAAGTAGTTGAGCTAACCGACAAGACACTCCGAACGCTGGAGAGCGGCGAGGGCGACAGCTGGGATTCCGGGTTTGCGAAGGAGAGGAGCTATGCATCAGAAAATCGTTGAGGAGGCTGGCTGCGACTGCTAGTGAAAGGAGTAATGCTCAGCTGCGAGCTGCGAGCTTCGAGCTGCAAGTTTGGTTTCTGCTAATTTAGATGTCCGCCGCCTCAATTATAAATTATAAATTAATTTCCAAATTAAAAATCGCCAGCTTCTGGTTGTGTGACTGCTATTGATATGCTTCAGTTTCAAGCCGTGAGCTTCGAACTTCGAGTTTTGGTTTGTTATGACTTTCAATGTTCGCGTTCTGTATGAAGGTTTTCTTACCGCAATGTCGCCAGGGAGGCAAGGGAGCGCAAGGAAGTTCCCTACAACTAACCAATTAAAAATTCCGATATCATAAATCCTTGCCTTCAAAAAACGTGCAAGAATGCCTCTATTCATACGTGTCGTTGCGCGATTTGGCACAAACTCTTATTTTGATTTCTGAAACAACGTTCGGTCACCTTAAAAAGAATCGTCAGAGGTGCCAAGGTCAGTTTCCGGGTAGTTTTTGGTCATTTTGAAGGCTCGGCACAAGTCGCCCTCAACTTTGACCGCGGTTGCAATATTGGCTGTCCAGACGTTGTATGTTAGTCGAAGTAAGAAAATTGAACAATGATAAAGTTCCTGGCACTGGCCGTCTTTACATTCATCAGCGCTTCCGCATTCGGACAATTCGATTATGGATTCGGAGCCGGGCACATCGTTACAAAAAACGGGGATACAATCAATTGTCATATTGAACTGGCTGTTGTATTCGGTGACAAGGTCGTGTATAAGGAAACAGAGGATGGAATTCCGAAATCAATCCGGAGCAATGATGTAAAATCAATCACAACTCCTTATAACTATTATGAAAATATCACAATAGGAAAGAAGGAACGGATAATGAGTCTCATTGTCGATGGCAAGGTCAAACTATTTTATTATGTAATCATGAAGGATGGGAGGACTTATTATGGAGGCGGTGGAAGATATCAGTTCCATGAGCCTTTGGCGACAACTTACGTCATCGTGAACGAAGGTAAATATTTTGAAATAGAGAGGAAGGAATTTAAAGGAATATCGAGTATACTTTTTCGAAGTTGCCCGGAACTGATTGAGAAGATAAACCGGAAGAAATATAAATACGAAGATCTTGCGAAAGTTGTAACAGAATACAATTCATGCGGGTGATTCTGCTGAAGAAACGCGTACTTAAACTTCAACTAATAGTTGTATGACAAGCAGACCGAACCAGGACGTTAGAGTGAAAATAATATGGATTTTCTTCGTCGTCCTTAATCAGACGGGCTACAGCCAGGAGACGAAACTTGTTACAAAAGACAGACCCGAATTCTACGAGCAATATTACGTGCTCCAATCCGACAAAAAAATAAAACACGGCAATTACGTCAAGCTGGACCGGATAATCGGGGGATATGCGTTTCACTCTACAGGGGCATATGTAAACGATCAGAAAAACGGATATTGGGAGTTGTACTACCCAAAGAACAATAACATTCGCGAGACCGGGTTTTACAGCAATGATCTGCGCGACAGTGTTTGGACCAGATACTATCTCGAGGGAAAGGCGAGGCAATTGGTTGAAGTTCAAAACGAAGAAGGAAGTTTTTTAACAGTAGTTGATGCCAATCCCGTAATTTGCTCAAAAGGGAACTACCGAAACGACAAGCCAGCTGGTACCTGGGAATATTATGACCGATACGGAAAATTATTTCTCAAGTACGATTATGATAACGCCCGGGTGTCCTTCCTCAGAGATGAAACTCCGGAAAATCGCGAGGCAGGATTTATTGGTTCGGACGTTTTGCTCGATACCTACTTAAATGAGGTGTTTGATTTTACGGGGCTGATGAAAACCATCGTAAGCAAGCTCGATCTCGAAAGCGGTCGCGTGGAGTTCAAGTTTACAGTCGATGAGAACGGAGGGGTTTAAGATATAGTCGCCATAGAAAACACAATCAAGAACAAAAAGGTATACGCCCGCGCCCTGGAGACGGTCCAAAGTCTGAATGGCAAATATTACCCTAAGAAAGTCAATAACATTGCTCAAAGCAGCGAGAAGACAATTACGTTTGAGTTGAATGCGGACTATTGGTCGAAGCATTCGCACGACAGCAAATACGTATTCGTCAAATCATCAATGAATATAGACGTAGAAATTAAGATGGGTAAATAGCGCTCATCGCTTATCACCTTAGAAGATTCTGTGCCTTCTCTGTGTATTCTGTGCTTTCTGTGTGCCCCTTAAGAGTATCTCACGTTCGAAGTGGCAAGAATACCGACAACGCAGGGGCGCTAAGCCGCGGGGCAGCGCAGAGATATTTTTTAGAGTGCAGTACTTATCGGAAACCACCAGAGCACCTTTCTTCTCACTTTCACACTGTAACTCCCATTTTCAAATGTACCAACTTTGAGGATGCAAGAGATGCGGGAGGGAAGAGTCCACTCCACGTTCCAGACCACGACAAAGATCATCGCTATTATTTTTAGAACGATCTGTGTCTTTTCTGTTATTCAGTGGATTCTGTATGCTAAAATTAACATACCTGAATTCCAGCCTGTATTGACCATGGTTTCTTTATTCGTTATCTTCACATATCACTGACTCTCGTTCTCACCTCAACCGTTGACATATATGAAAACTTTCATCCTGATATTCCTGCTCCTTTTGCCGGCAACTACATTTGCACAAAAATCGCAGGTAGCATTTCACGCAGGCACCGGACTATTTTCATACGGCGGAGAATCTGCTACACGATCCTCTTTTATAAACCTGGGAGACGTGCCATCAGTCTCAAGTTATACCAATAACCCCTATGGCAAAAGCAGCGCCTTCTCGTATGCATTCGGTGTTCAGTTACAACGGTTCACATCAAAAGACTTTATCTATGGCATTCAACTAAGCTATGAATCACTCGCCAGCAAACTTACCCTCGACTACGCATATGGCGACATTGCCTGGAGTATAAGGGAAGGAGAGACCACCCTGAGGACTAACTTCATCAACGTCTTTCCCTCCATCGGACAACGTGTAAAACTCATCAAAGGCATCGACTCAGACTTCCTCCTGGGCGCCGACTTCGCACTTGCCTTGTCCGCCGAAGAAAAGTACAATCTCACAACGGACCAAGGTGATAAATTGTCCGGTCAAAATGCCAGGCATACACCCTCTTTCGACTTCCGACCGCGAATTGAATTCGTCACCTACTACCAGAACATCGGACTCTCAATCGGCTATTCGCATGGCTTAACAAATTATCAATCCAATCTCGACGGCGCCAACCGCCAGGTCAACGCACGCTACCTAAGATTCGCTTTGAGTTTCAGGTTGATGTAAAACCGAACTGTTGCCTAACGAAACCCGATGAAGCCAATTAGAAGGTTCTGAGCCTTCTCTGTGTATTCTGTGCGTTCTGTGTGCTCCTAAGAGTATCTCACGTTCGACGCGCGCAAGAATACCGACAACGCAGGGGCGCTAAGACGCGGGGCAGCGCAGAGAAATTTTTTTGGAGCGCAGTACTCGTCGGGCACAGGAAGATCTTTTTTCTCACTCTCACACTTTTGCTCCCATTTCAACGATACCCTTAAGAGGAAGCAGGAGGCGCGGGAAGGGGATTGAGCCCATTCTACGATCCAGACCACGAAGATCATCGCTTATCATCTTAGAAGGTTCTGTGCCTTCTCTGCTTTCTGTGTGCTTTTGAGAGTGCCTCTCGTTCGAAGTGGCAAGAATACCGACAACGCAGAGGCGCTAAGACGCGGGGCAGCGCAGAGAATTTTGTTTGGAGCGCAGTTCTTATCTGACAAAGCCAGATCTTTTTTCTTCTTACTTTCACACTGTTGCTCTCATTTCATGGATACCTTCAGAGGATGCAGGAGGCGCGGGAAGGGGATTGACACTAGGATGCGAGAGCCCATTCCACGTTCCAGACCACCACGAACATCATCGCTTACCAATTTAGAGGGTTCTGTGCCTTCTCTGTGTATTCTGTGCTTTCTGTGTGCCCCTTAAGAGTATCTCGCGTTCGAAGTGGCAAGAATACGGACAACGCAGAGGCGCTAAGACGCGGGGCAGCGCAGAGAATTTTTTTTGGAGCGCATTCCCTAGAGTGAGGCAAGAGATGCGAGAGGGATGATAGGTAGTGAGAGCCCATTCCACGTTCCTATCCACCACGAAGATCATCGTTTTTCTTTTTAGAAGGTTCTGTGCCTTCTCTGTGTATTCTGTGCTTTCTGTGTGCTACCGACAACGCGGAGGCGCTAAGCCGGGGGATGTTTCAGGTACACCCCTCAAAGGAGGATCAATCCTGGATAACCCCCTTTTGAACGCTGTTCAGGAGTCGGCTTCAGCTCGAGGTTACATCGACGAAACACAGAACGTAGTCTGACGATTGCAGCAGTGGACCTGGAACTTGGAACCTGCATCCTGGAACCTGAATCAGCATCCTGAAACGTCCCCTCTGGCAAATAAAAACTAAAATCCCTATCTTCAATCTTCAGTACAGGTCCATCGGACAAAAGTTGTTTGGCATTATTGAAAAACCCCTCTCATGAAACACATATTGACGTTGCTGGTCATGCTTATGTCCGTTTATTCATTCGGACAAGCCCGCGAAAACCTGAAAATCGTCTGGCCTGAAGAATACAAATGGAAAGTAGGATCGAACCAGGAGAATGGAAACATCCACATGGTCGAGTTGATCCCCGGAAACGAGACACTTGAGAAGTGGACGATATTAGGCACCATGATGTCTCTTAAAGGAGCAAAACGGATTTCGATGGACAAAGTGATGAAGCTGATGTACGAACAGGCAAAGCAGAATGCCACGACTGCAGCACTCACATTAATTGAAAGAGATGATTCCTCAAAGAACCCATGGATAATCTTCAAAATCGAGTGCGCCGCATTCAATACCGACCGCCACCCCGAATCGCAGTTGTACTACATCATTCAGGGGCAGTCATCACTCTACTCGAACTTTGTCGCCGTGAAACAAAAGAAACTCTCCGACGCTTTTGTAAACAAATGGAAAGAAGTCTTTAAAGCCAGCGAACTTGTTATGCAGTAGAGTATCTCACGTTCGGAGGGCGCAGAAATACAGACAACGCAGAGGCGCTAAGGCGCGGGGCAGCGCAGAGAAATTTTTTTGGAGCGCAGTACTTATCTGACACAGCCAGATCTTTTTTCTTCTCACTCTCACACTGTTGCTCCCATTTCAACGATACCCTTCAGAGGATGCAGGACGCGCGGGAAGGGGATTGAGCCCATTCCACGTTCCAGACCACCACGAAGATCACCGCCTATCATTTTAGAAGGTTCTGTGCCTTCTCTGTGTATTCTGTGCTTTCTGTGTCCTACCGACAACGCAGAGGCGCTAAGGCGCGGGGCAGCGCAGAGGAGGATGCATGAGCCGCGGGAGGAGTACCATCATTGGAAGCGAGGGCCCATACGTTTCTAACCTCCACAATGATCACCGCTTATCATCTTAGAAGGTTCTGTGCCTTCTCTGTGTATTCTGTGCTTTCTGTGAGTTTCCTTTTCACTATTTTTACCTCACAAATCCTTGTTGACTTGAGGCGCCCCGTTCTATATCTGATCTTTCTTCTTGCAGCAATTCAATCTGCAGCGCAGCCAGCCCTGCAAATTCACGATTCCATCGACCAGCAATTCTTCATCTTCGCCGCCATCGAATACTTCGAAGACCCCGCCGGAGATATCACCATAACCGACGTCGCCGCCGGCAAATACGACCACCTCTTCACCCCAAGCCCACTCTACAACCCCACCAACACCAACAAGTCATCTGCCTACTGGCATCGCATCAAAGTAAAACACAACTCCGCCTCTCAGAAATCGTGGTTCATTGAGTTCTTCGACCAGACCATCGACCAGATCGATTTCTACACACCGCTCGCCAACGGCTCCTTCAAAAAAGACGTCTACGGTGACCGCCTTCCATTTCATTCGCGCGTCCTTAAACACAAGAACTTCATCGTTTCCCTCGACAATTCCACCGACGATGAAGTCACATACTACTTCCGCGTGAAGTCAGCGCAGCGGGCAGACGTAATAGTCGTGCTCCGTTCCGGGCACTGGCTCTTCCACTACGCCACAGACGAATACTTCTTCTTCGGAATATTCTACGGGATGATCCTCGTCTTCAGCTTCTACAACCTGTTAATGTACGCAGCTGTCCGGGAAACACATTACCTATTGTACGTGCTCTACCTCGTGAGCATCGGACTTTTTGAAATGAGCGCCGACGGCATTGGCTACCAGTACCTTTGGCCGAATGCCCCGGTATGGAACCAGTATGCCGTAGGAATAGCCCAGTATGCCGCATCGTGTCTTTCATTGTTCTTCACGGTTTCCATTTTACACCTGCGTGAAAGTCACCGGAAGCTGTTTAACCTGGCGGTAGGAGCATTTGTCTTTCGAACGATCGTGTTCATTTTAAGCCTCACCGTTTTTCCGGCATGGTTCACATTCAAACCCTTTGAATTCATCCCGCTGCTGGTTGCCTTTTACATCGGCATACGCTGCCTCGCAAAAGGATACAGATACGCGCGGTTTATCGTGGTAGGCTATTCGTTTCTAATGTTCGGGATCATCACCAAGATCCTGCTGTACTTTGATTTTAACTGGATGCCCTTTGGATCGCTGTCGCATTACAGCCTCGGATTCTCTTTTATTATGGAAATCCTCTTCCTGAGCTTTGCCATCAGTGACAAGATCCGGCAGCTGCGTGTGGATAAGGCTGAGGCTCAGGAGAAAATCATTGAACAATTACGTGTGAATCAACACCTTAAGGACACCCTGAACGAAGAACTCGAGCAGCAGGTGAAGATGAAGACACGCGAACTGGTTGACAAATCAAGGCACATAGAAGAGCAGAACCATCAGCTTGCGGAGGCAAACCTGAGACTCGAGAAGCAGGCTCGCGAAATTGAGGCGATGAACGCCTTGCTGGCCCGCGACAACATCCAGCTCAAGCACGACGTGGCCGAGGTCAAGGAGGCACGGATCCTGTCGAAGGACGTTGATTTCGAGGAATTTAGTGCGATTTACCCCGATGATGACAGCTGCCTCAAGTTCCTGGCTGAGATTAAATGGCAGGACGAGTTTTACTGCCGCAAATGCAATCACGTGCATTACAGCGAGGGCAGGAGCCCCTACAGCCGAAGGTGTTCCAAGTGCGGCTATGATGAGTCGGTGACGGCCTACACGCTGTTGCAGAACACCAGGCTCCCGATTAACAAGGCATTTTACCTCATCTTCCTGGTGTATTCCTCCAAGGGTAGCATCTCGTCCCACAAGCTTGCGGAGATACTTTCGATCCGGCAAAGCACGTGTTGGTCATACAGCGCGAAGATCAAAAAGGCGATGAAAGAGAAGCGAAAGCATGGCGTAGCGCATTCGAATGAAGGGTGGAAATCGATTTTGCTTGAAGAAGCAGTCGAAAACGTGTGAAATGGTGAAAAATTTTTGAACTGAATTTCAATTAGTTAACCCGAAAGTGAGAAAAATCATCTTTTTCGGGGCCTGTTATAACTTCCTGATATTTAATCACATCCGACCCCTGTTTCAGAAATCGATTGCGGCGTAAGGCGTATCAACGCTGTATGTGTGTCTGTGCAAAATCCCTTTTCTGTGCTCAGGAAAGGCGTTTTTGAACTTGCGATTGAACCGTATCAAATATTATAAGTATCTACTCATCAGTTAGTTACATTGTGATTCGAGGGGTTCAACCTAAATTTGAAGAGTCAGTAACCCAATTAAACATTACAAATTTCTATGAGACGAAAACTTGTCTGCGCATTCGTGGCCTTGTTCTGTCTGGCGATCCCGCTGGCGGCACAGGACACGATGATTTCCGGGACCGTCGTTGACGATACCGGAGCCTCCCTGCCGGGAGTAAACATTCTGGTCAAAGGGTCAACCACTGGCGCCACCACTGACGTGGACGGGAAGTACAGCCTTCGGGTTCCAACAGGCGGAACGCTGGTCTTCTCGTTCATTGGCTACGTGACGAAGGAAGTGTTGGTTGGCAATCAAACTACTATTGACGTGACGTTGCAGTCCGACGTCACCACACTTTCCGAACTCGTTGTCGTTGGTTATGGTGTCCAGAAAAAGGAGGACATCACCGGTGCCGTGGCAGTCGTGAGCTCGGAAGTTTTCGATTCGCGCCCCAACAGCCAGTTTGGAAACCTTATCGCCGGTAAGACCGCTGGTGTTCAGGTGATCTCGCCTTCAGGAAAACCGTCTGCCGGATTCAGCATTCGCGTACGCGGAACGACTTCCCTCTACGGAGGCAGTGAACCGCTTTATGTCGTTGACGGCGTTCCTGCAACAGATACACGCACGATCAACCCCGCCGACATCGAATCTATCTCCGTACTGAAAGACGCGTCCTCAGCGGCAATCTACGGTGCCCAGGGTGCCAACGGTGTCGTGCTGATCACCACCAAGCGTGCAAAATCAGAAACGCCCCAGTTTGAGTTCAGTACCTACGTTGGTTATGCCTCTGCCTGGAGAACGCTTGACGTTCTCAACAGCGAACAATACCGCGACCTGATGACTGAACTTGGTCAGCTCACAGACTGGTCGCGCTACACGGCAAACACCGACTGGCAAAACGAAGTGTTCCAGCGTGGAACCTCGCAGAATTACCAGCTTGCAGTTTCAGGCAAAACCGAGAAGACAAACTACTACGTTTCAGGCGGCTGGACACAGCAGAAAGGTTCGGTGAGAAGTTCTGAAATGGATCGCTACAACCTGAAAATCAGCCTTGAGCAAAAAGTAAACGACTGGCTCACATTCGGTACTAACGTAAACTATATGCGTTACCACGACGTCGACGTCTCCGATAACCAGGCTATCAATCAGGGTGGTGTCATCCTTGGCATGCTCTCAACGCCACCGAACATCGGCATCTACAATTCCAACGGTACGTTTACCAGCAACCCGTTCCAGGACTGGGAGAACCCGATCTCGGCAACCGATGGTTCTGAGCGCGACTACAACATGCAGCGCATGCTCGGGAACGTCTATGCAGAAGTGCAATTCCTCAAAGACTTCAAGTTCCGCACCAACGTCGGTCTTGACGTCAACAACGATATGTACGACTACTTCCTCGATCCGTTCCGCACCAGCTATGGCCGCGCGAGGAAAGGAATTGCGCGCAACAACACGAGTCTGAACAACCACCTCATCTTCGACAATACGCTGACGTACACCAAAACCATCGACCAGCACAACTTCTCGGTGATGGTAGGTTCCGTTCTCCAGAGTGGTCGCTACGAAAGCAACTCCATCGAGACGAATGGTTTCGCGAATGCCGGCATTCCTACGACTGGAGCAGGGTCAACAATCATTTCTGCCAGCAACTCAAAGAGTGAGAGCGCAAACACCTCGCTTATATCACGTGTGACCTACGACTACGCAAGCAAGTACCTGTTCACGGCAAACTTCAGACGCGATGGTTCCTTCAACTTCGGTCCGAACAATCGCTACGGGCACTTCCCTTCGTTCTCGCTGGGCTGGAGGTTGTCTGAGGAATCATTCATGTCAGGACTGCAGGATCAGATCGACGACCTGAAAGTACGCGTGGGCTACGGTATCCTCGGTAACGACAAGGTTACGCGCTACGCCTACTTTGGCCGCGTTGGTTACGGTGCAAATTACCCGATCGGTGGCGTTATCCTCCCGGGAAGCTATCAGAGTTCCATCGAGAACCGCGACCTGAAGTGGGAAACTACTGAGCAGATCAACGTGGGTCTGGATGTAACGGTACTTGCAGGCCGACTGTCATTCGCAGCGGATGCCTACATCAAGAATACATCCGATCTGCTTCTCGAGGTACCGCTGCCGCGTTCAACAGGATTTGATTCCGGTCTGAAGAACGTCGGGAAGATTCAAAACAAAGGGCTGGAGTTTGAAGTGAACTCGAGAAACCTGGTTGGTGAACTCAGCTGGGAAACAAACTTCAACATCACGTTCAACCGCAATAAAGTTGTTGACATCGTCGGACAAACGCTCATTGGCGGAGGTGTACCAGGCAGGGGTGACATTAGCTACTCCACCGAAGGAAAACCACTCGGCATGTTCTACGGCTACATCTTCGGCGGAGTTGATCCTCAAACCGGAGACGCGTACTACATCGACAAAAACGGTGAGAGCACATTCACACCGGCTGCAGATGACCGCACATTCATTGGAAACCCTAACCCGGATTTCTACTATGGTATGACAAATACACTTTCGTATAAAAACTTCGACCTGAGCATATTCCTGCAAGGCCAGTATGGCAACGACATCTTCAATGCCACCCGTATTGAAACGGAAGGCATGACTGATGCCAAGAACCAGACTGCTGCCGTTGCAGACCGGTGGAGAGCTCCTGGTGATGTTACTGACATCCCGCGCGCGGTATGGGGTAACACCAACAACTCCCGCTTATCGACACGTTTTGTTGAAGATGGTTCATTCCTGCGCGTAAAGGCGCTGACACTCGGATACAATCTGCCGTCAAACCTGCTGCAGAAAGCACACCTGACCAATGCGAAAGTGTACTTCACAGGCGAAAATCTGTTCACGTTCACCAAATACGAGGGCTACGATCCTGAAGTGAATGCCTTTGGTGCAAGCAACACCGTTCTTGGTGTGGACTTCGGAACATATCCGCAAACACGTAACCTGATTCTCGGTGTCAACATTTCATTCTAATACACGAGTCATGAAAATATCATTGAATATAAAATTACTTCTCGCAGCGGGTCTGGCCTACGGACTTTCGTCATGCGATGATTTTCTCGACAGAATGCCGATTTCAGAGGGAACCATTGACAATTCCTATCAGACCGCAAGCGATGCAGAGACTGCTTTGGTCGGCGTGTACGATTCCTTCCAACAGGAATATTACATATGGGATAACGTCGTCTTCAGCGACGTGATTTCAGACAACTACTATGCAGGTGGTGACAACGCCGAAATCTTTGCTGTTGATGATCTGGAAATATCGCCTACAAACTCAAGACTCTTCGCTAACTGGAGCCAGATCTATAACGCGATTGCAAAAGCGAATGTCGTGCTTGCAAAAGTCCCGACGATCAACGATCCCGCGCTCGATGAAAACAACAGAAGAGAACAAATTCTCGGCGAGGCTGCTTTCCTTCGCGCGTATCACTATTACAACCTGGTAAAGCTGTGGGGACCGGTACCGTTGATTGTTAATCCGGTAAGCTCTACCGAGCCGTCGGTAGTCAACGTGGCGCAGTCACCCGAGGTGGATGTTTACAACCAGATTGTCAGGGATCTTGAATTTGCTGTAGAGAACCTGCCGGATACCTACGGTGGGGATGCCAGCGTCGACAAGGCCCGCGCGACGAAAGGTGCTGCCAATGCATTGCTTGCAAAAGTATGGGCGCAGCGTTCCGATCGCGACTACAACAAAGTGCTCACATACGCCAACGCTGTGATTAACAGCCCTGCAGGTTACCAGCTACTGGGAGATTTTGCTCAACTCTTCGACGGCAATCACTACAACAATGCAGAGTCGATCATGGAAGTGCAGTTCGTAGGCGGTACCGAAGCCAACTGGGGACCGCAACTGCTGCTGCCTCCGTCTGTCAGCGGTGATACCTGGAGAAAATTCGTAACTCCGTCACATGACCTCGTGAATGCGTTTGACGAAGAAGGCGATACCGAAAGAAAGAACGCGACCATTCTCTTTGAAAACGCGCCGTGGGCAGATGAATTTTGGTCACTCAATGTGAACGGATCAGTGCCTTTCGCCTACAAGTGGAAGAGCGCCAGCGGTTGGGCAAGTACAAACAGGCAGTACATACTGCGCCTTGCTGATATCATCCTGCTGAAAGCTGAAGCCCTTAACGAACTGGGCCAGACAGAAGCTGCTGCTGAAGAACTCGACAAGATTCGTCAGCGCGCTGGTCTTAATCCTACGACTGCAAATACGAAAGAAGAAATGAGACTGGCGATTGAGAAGGAGAGAAGACTTGAACTTGCGCAGGAAGCTCAGCGCTGGGATGACCTCAAGCGTTATGGTCGCGCAGTAGAAGTGATGAACAGTCTTGTTGAAATTGATCTTCGCACAGGAAATCCGAAGAACTACAACATGAATGCGAACAAACTGCTTCTGCCCATCCCGCAGTCGGAGCGCAACCGCAATCCGAAACTCGATCAGAACAATGGTTACAACTAATACCGCAAGTAATTGATATGAAGAAGTTATTAACTTATATGATTCTCCTGACCACTTTAATCAGCTGGTCATGCGATGAAGAATCGAACATGGCGGAACTCGGAAACTGGGAGATCACAGCGCCTTCGTTGTCGACACCGGCTTCCAATGCGAACATTGTTCTCGATGAAAGTGCACCGACGACACCCGTTAACTTTCAGTGGGAACCGGCCACGACAAGTAACCGGTTCGTTGTAAACTACCGATTCCTCCTGGTGGAGGAGTCTGCAACGGACTTTTCAAATCCCATCATGGAAGTTGTTCCATCAACAAATGGCAAGGATCGCTTTGTGAACCTTACGGCAGATCAGATTGACTACGCACTGTGGGCAAACTGTTACGAAGCCGGTGAGACGGTGAAACTGAAATGGGTAGTAGTGGCGAAAGCCATTGAAAAGGAAGCCGCATCTTCCGCCGGAATTACAGTCACACGTTTTGCAACAGATCGCGATCTCGAAACACTGGTGATCACCGGTGCAGGTACTGAGTCCGGCGCGGACGTAGCCAACGCTGCTCCTATGCGTGCAAGAACCAATTCAGATGGTGATCCTACCGGCGTATTTGATGTGTACACCACGCTTAACGAAGGTCAGACCTTCGTGTTCCGCGATCAGGCGACTGCAGGTTCGAAGATATTTGGCGGTAGCGATGGCAACCTCGAAGGATGTGGTACCCCGATCGTTGCACCGGAAACAGGTCAGTACAGGGTAACCGTTGACATGAACGAAGAAACCTATGACCTCTGGAAAGTCGACAAGTGGAGCCTCGTTGGTGATGCTGTTCCCGGTGGATGGGGCGGCGACGTGCCACTGAATTATATCGGCAACGGCGTATGGCAGGCACAGATTGAATTCCTGTATCCTTACGACGGCGCAGGATTTATCTTCCGCGCCAACGGCGACTGGGGATTCATCATGAAACAAGTGAAAGGAACCGTAGCACCGACCGGAATGAGCGGAAGTGTGATCATGGAATCTGAAGCTGGCGATGCAGGCGTTGAAATTGAAGATTCACATATCGGCGCGACTGGCGTTCATACGGTAACACTCGATCTCAGGAACTACACGTTCTCGATTGTAGGCGCCCCCGTTGTTCCTGGTGACAATCAAACCGTCATCGGTAAGACCAACTACCCGGATTCGGATGGCGTTACCGGCAACTTTGAAATCGGTGACTTTGACACTCCGGAACAACTGTTCCTGGTTTCCGATGGCCAGCTGGTTGCTGAGCTCACGAAAGACGGTGACATCTTCGTGTCGAAGTATCTCGCGCTTGAACAAAGCAAGACCTACATCATCAATGATGCAGCTGATGGTTCCGGCACGACGTACAACAGCTTTGGCGATGGTACCATGGCAGTTGCCCGCGACCAGGCGTATCAGCTCACCGTTAACTTCGCTGAAGGCAAACTGTTCTGGAAGTACTACAACATGAAGCTGTTCCACTGGGATGAAGCTGGTGGCGGCTGGGATCAGCGCCAGGAACTGTTGATGACGTACGTGCATCCGTACAAGTTCGAAGTGACAGGAACGCTGTCGGCCGGATTCCACTCCAAGTTCAACTCACCGTGGGACGTTCAGTTCGGAACTGCAGACACTGCGTTGACTGGTACAATGACGAATGGCGGTGCGAACTTTACCGGTATCACGCAAAACGGAACGTACAAAGCCACGATCGTGGTGAATGACGATTTCTCGGAAGCGGAATACTCATTTGTAAAACAATAAATTATTAATCGGCCCCGTGGAACTGCCACGGGGCCTTAACTTCTTTCGATATGCGTTTGGTTCAATTGGGAACTGCCCTTGTGCTGGTCGTGGCGTTAATGTGTTCATGTGAAAGCGGAAAGCAGGGGAGTGTCAGTTCTGGTGAGAAGGTTTCAGATGTTGAAATGTGGGTGACGACGGGAAACCGGTCCATGCTATTGCAGCCGCTTAACGAAAAGATCGCTGCAGAAACTCAGAACGGCGCGCCGACGGTGAAAGTCAATGCGAAAAACGATTATCAGACGATGGACGGCTTCGGCTTCAGCCTTACCGGCGGAAGCGCAATGCTGCTGAATACAAAACTCTCAGCAGAAAAACGCGCCGAAATCCTTCGTGAATTGTTTACGACTGAGGGAAACAATATTGGCGTGAGCTACCTGCGAATCAGTATCGGTGCCTCCGATCTTGACGAACGCGTATTTACCTACGTTGACGTTGACCCCGGCAAGGGCAACGACCTTTCAGGATTCTCACTGGGGTATGACAAAGAACATCTAATCCCTGTTCTCAAAGAAATTCTTGCCCTTAACCCGGACATTAAGATCATGGGCAGTCCGTGGACCGCACCCGCGTGGATGAAAACAAACAACCACGTCAAGGGTGGCAGCCTTCGGAAAGAAAACTATTCCGACTATGCGCGATACTTTGTGCGTTACATCCGGGAGATGGAAAAGGAAGGCATCAGGCTTGATGCAATCACTATTCAGAACGAACCTGAAAATCCGAAGAACACACCCAGCATGTTGATGACAGCTGAGGAGCAGGCTGACTTCATCAAAAACCATCTCGGTCCTGCTTTCGAACAGGCTGGCATCAAAACGAAGATCGTTGTCTTTGATCACAACTGTGACAATCCCGGGTACCCGATCACGATCCTGAACGACGCTGACGCAAAGAAATACGTTGACGGTTCTGCGTTTCACATGTACCTCGGTGAAATCAATGCCATGAGCAAAGTGCACGAAGCGCATCCCGACAAACACCTCTACTTCACCGAGCAGTGGACATCCGGCGAAGGCGATTTCGACGGCGACCTGTTCTGGCATACACGGGAGCTGATGATTGGCGCGCCAAGAAACTGGAGCCGGAACGTATTGGAATGGAACCTTGCTGCAGATCCGAACTTTGATCCGCACACAGACGAAGGCGGCTGCACAATATGCCAGGGCGCGCTTACGATAGATACCGAATCCGTCAGCAGAAATGTTTCTTACTACATAATCGCCCACGGGTCGAAGTTCGTGCCCGATGGATCGGTGCGCGTAGATTCTAACATACCCGACGGACTTCCCAACGTCGCGTATGTGACACCCGAAGGAAAGAAAGTGCTCCACGTACTCAATGAAGGTTCGTCAGAAAAGACATTTAACGTGGAGGCTGGTGAAAAGAAATTTGCTGTTACACTTCCGAAAGGCAGTGTGGCAACGGTGGTTTGGTAAAAAGTTTTGTTATGAAATTCAGAAATAGCTTTTCTGCACTGACAATTTGTGCACTCGCCTTGGCGGGAACACCTTTAGCCTATGCGCAATCAAAGGTCACGATTTACACGACGGCGAAGAACACCGATTTACGCATTACGCAAACCACACAGGGAGAGCTGAAGCCATTCGGACAACCCTTTGAGACACAGCCCTGCGTATTCGTGGACCCCACCCATACGTTCCAGACC
>JAEZDW010000137.1 GCA_023417955.1 Bacteroidota bacterium | reverse complement strand
CTCGATACGGCCTCATCGTACCGACGGGAAGCCGCCAATGCATCTCCGAACATAAACAGATCGCTGTTAGTCAAGGAGCTGCGGTCACAACCGATGAACCAATTCACTGCGTCCTCATAACGATGCATCTTGAAGTTTGCCCGCGCCAGCTTAAGCCGTACACGTGACGGCTGAGGACTTTTCTGAAGAGAGCGTTCGTAATATGACACCGCCTCCTGATAGCTTCGTTGCTCAAAGAAACGATCTGCCTGTTTCTCCAGATTAACGCCGAGTTCGAAGACAGAACTTTGAGCTGCCAACAAAACCGGAAGTATAATCGCGAGCGTGAATATCGTCACCCTGAGTTTCATCGTGGGGAGCTGATTTTGTGTCGCGAGAACCTAAACAGATAGTTGATCGTAATTTCGTGTGATGCACCCGCGACCTGCGCAAGCGGCCCCGTCGCAAAATCATAGCTATACCCAACATTTAACTGAGGCGTTACACTTGCTCTTATGAGCACTCCCATTGATTCATCAACCCTCCAGGATACACCAGTGAACAGTACGTCATAAATTAGCACTCCTCCATTGAGATGGACCATTGGAGAAATTCCTTTCGTGTACATCACCAAAGCCGACGGTACAAAGTCAAGCGCATCATTCAGTGTGACCGTAAGCCGCGAAAAGGCGTTTATAGTCCCCCCACCGGGATTTACTGTAATCGAGTCATTAACTGCCCATTTTGGAGGAATGAAACCAGGAATTGAAATACCAGCCTGAAAGCGCTTCGACTTCAAAAACAATCCAGCTCCAATATCGAAGTGATTCTCCGAGAATGCCGCCGCAGGTATGCGCGGATCACCGGCTGCGTTGCCATCGAGTAACAAGTAGTCAGCGCGTTGATTTCTGAATCCACCCTGAAGACCAAACGAAAGTGTTGTCTCAGGTCCTACTCTCAGATGGTAAGCAGCCACTGCCTGAAGGGATAAGCTTTTATGAACACCAATGCGATCGCCAATTCCAACAACACCAACGCCCAGACGCTTACGCGGAAACGGCATGTGAGCGGAGAACGTAAACGTCTCCGGCGCACCTTCGAGACCGCTCCACTGACTTCGCGCTGCGACTGTCAGGTTTAATGCATCATCAGCGCCGGCATATGCAGGATTGATGACCAGCGGATTGAACAGGTACTGGGAATACAACGGTCGCATTTGAGCGCGCACGATCACCGGAGCCGCGATGATCAGAAGCAGAACCCAGATCCGGGTTCCCAGGGGTCGGTATGTAGCGCGCATCGTCATCACTCGATTAACTCAACAAACCCCTTTTGCAGGATGGACTTCGCACCAGTAATGATCCGGATAAAATAGAAGTATGTCCCGGTAGGCAAAGCCTCCCCCCTGTTTCCTCTTCCATTCCATACCACTGATTCATTGTTGTATCCCGCCGCATGAAAAACTTGCTTACCCCAACGATCAACAATGGTGACCTGATTGTCGGGGTAGACCTCAATGTGAGAAACCACAAGCTTGTCGTTGATCCCATCACCGTTGGCAGTAATTATCGGTGTTAGGATTTTGACTTCCGGCACTTCAACATCCGGTGAGACAGGTAATGCGGCAACGATAACATCGAACTTACACACTGCGACGTTCTCTGAATTGTCGGTCGCCGTATACGTCACACGCGTTGTACCCACCGGGAAAATTTCTCCCGAATGATGGGAAGCTTCGAAAACCAGCAAGCTGCAATTATCACTGGCAACAGGCTCAGTCCAGTTAACTGTGGCGCCATCCGAAGAAGTCTCTACGATGACATCCGCAGGACACTTCGTAATCACTGGCGGAGTCTTGTCCGCGACAGAGACCGTGAATGACCAGCTTGCAGTATTTCCTTTCGAGTCTTTCGCAACATAGGTGACGACCGTTTCTCCACGAGGAAATATACTACCGGGGTCGTGGGTTTTAGTGACAATCACAGGATTACAATCCGTGAACTGCGGTGTTGGCCATGTAACAGGAATTGCGCAGTCTGCGGCCAGTATCGCGTTAATATTTTCAAAAGGCGAAACCAATTCAGGCGGCTCGCGATCAACAAACGGTCCATCTGCACAGCAAAGCGCTCCGGCCTGACTTACTCCGGCTATGATCGTGAATGTGTTTGCAAGTACTTTATTGACATTCAGGCCGGCCGCGCACGTCGTTGCGGTAGTGTGTACAACTTGACCGTTGATTTCGAATCGAAGGGAGTTACCCCTGAACATACCGTTGGGCAATGTCCCTGATACGGCGATTAACGTACCGGGAGTAACGTTACCTGAAAAGAGTTCATTATTCAATTCATGAATACTCACGTGAGCCGCAGCACCGTCATAGCGAAACGTAAGGGACTTCAGCGTACCTGAACAGGTCACGCAAATTTCGGGACAGTTGCAATTCTGTGCTTGCACCTGGCCAACTGAAATTCCGGATAATAGCAGGATCACACACCCCGTGGAGTGCATTAGGCGGCGGAGCAATGTACAAAAAACTACCCCACTGCCGGAAGTAGCACCTTGAACGTCGACATGTCCCATCAAAAAAAGTGTGGTTCCAAGACAAAAAATGGTGTCATTATCACACTTGAACATATAAACTAAGAAAATCAGGGTGGAAAAAGCTATTGTGACTTTTTCCGATGATGTAAGGTCACACCCCTCCCGTGCATGCAAGCGGGAATGAAATTTTAATAGGCTTATACCCAGACAGAGGAGTCCGCTTCGAACCTTGTTTTGTATGTGTATGATTTGCATGAAGAATACAGCTTTTGCCAATGGTTTTCCCCAAGAAAAACAGTCACCTCCCCTGTCTGTTACCCCGGGGATGCGAACACACGTTGGCAGGGTGCAAATCCGGCATCAGACAACCCTCTTCGCTCAATCACAAGAAGGCTGAACCGTGCAATACAACTCCGCTCCGCTTACGATCATGATGGTGGGTTCATTGCCTGTGGAACTCCAGCTAGTAAAAGGTGGTGTGGAGGCTGTCATCTTAAATCTGTTTGAAGGCTTCCGTCAGCTCGACGACATCAGAATCGTGCACGTGGCTTTCACCAAAGAATTGAAAGAAAACAAGACAATTACCCACGCTGACAATATCACTATTCATTTCATCCCATTCATCAACCCGTTCGAACTTGTTGACTACGCAATCAACACCAGTCAATTGGACAGTCTCATCGAACGCGAAAAGCCAGACTTGATTCACATACAGGAGATCACGCCACAGATACTTCGCTTCCTTCGATTTCCAACAAACCACGTAGTCGTTACACAGCATGGCGTGATGGCCGAAGAGCTGAAATACATGAAGGGAATAACACAAAAATCGAAAGGCATTTTTAAGGCTGCGATTGAGCGGTTTGTTTTTCCACGGTTTGAAAATATCATATTCATTTCTGAGTACAACCGTCAACGCTTTCGCGGTCAGCCAATGCTGCAGAAAAAGATACTCAATCCCTTAAACCCGGTCTTTATCAATACACCGCTAACGGAAACGCCGCACTCCAACAACCTGCTTTACGTTGGCGTGATCAGTCGCCGAAAAAATCTTGGCGTGGTGATTCGTGCACTCGGACATCTCAAAGATCAGTACACATTTAAACTTCATGTTGCCGGTGGATTTAAAGACACTGGCTACGAGTCGGAAATAAGACAATTGATTCGTGACACGGGCCTGGTTGATCACATCGTGTTTCACGGCTGGCAAACGCAGGAAGGAATTGCCCGTCTGTATGCGACATCCCCCATCTTCGTGCTTCCTTCTTTGCAGGAGACGCTGCCGGTGAGTGTTGCTGAAGCAATGGCTCGCGGACGGATCGTCATCGCATCAGACGTCGGCGGCATTAGTGAAATGTTCACCGATCAGGTCTCCGGATTCCTGTTTCGACGAAACGATACAAATGAACTGGCAGACGTTCTTCGCAACGTTTTCGAACGCAGCGATGACAATGGTGTTGGTGCCCGGGCACGCGCTGAAGCGGTCGAAAAATTCAATCCGATTAACATAGCCCGGGAAACCGTTTCCTTCTATAGGGAAGTGCTCGCAACCAAACACACAGATACATGAAGAAACGGGTGATTTTCTTCGGAATAAAAACATTTCCCTCACAGGGTGGTACCGATCGTGTCGCAGAAAACCTGATTGCACAATTGCGCGAGTCTTTCGACATAACATTATACTGTTATAAAGATCCGTCGGCGAAGAATCACATTTCCGGCGTAAGAGTTGTTGAAATGCCGCGTATGGGCGCGGGCAGCGTCGGCTCATTCATTTACTTTCTCCTTTCTGCGTTGCATATCCTCGTTACGCAACGAGCGGATCTCATCCATGCGCATAAGACTGACTGCGCGTTCTTTATCCCCTTGTTGCGTATGCGATTTCCCGTACTTGCCACGTCGCATGAAGCTCCTTACAAACGGGACAAGTGGAGCGCATTTGAGAAGCTTTATTTCAGACTGGCGGAACGTCTTTTTATTCATTCTTCAACCGTTTGCACCTGTATATCGGAACCGTTGACGAACCATTATATCGAACGCTACGGCCGAAAGGTGATTTTTATACCCAATGGCATTAACCCACTTACAACAGACTCATTCGACTTTAACGGGGTGAAACGCTTTCTGCCTGATGGGGTGTCATTAGAACGGTCTTACGTGCTGTTCTCGGCACGGCGCATTATGAAAACGAAGGGGTGCCACACTATGCTGGAGGCGTTGGCCAACGTAGGATATAGCGGTCAGGTACTCATCGCAGGTGAATTGACCCACAACCCGGAGTATGTAGAACAACTCAAACGCGCAGGGCAGTCGTTAGACGTCCATTTTCTGGGCTTCGTCCATCCTCTTCCGGCATTGCTCGCTCTGGTCAGCCGGGCGGATTTCTTCATCTTCCCTTCAGAAACTGAAGGCATGTCAATTATGCTGCTCGAAGTTGCGTCGGCAGGACGACCAATAATCGCAAGTGACATCCCGGAAAACCGTCAGGTCTTTACAGAAAACGAGGTATTATTTTTTAAGGTGAGTAATGCGCCGGATCTGGCTGATAAAATACATATGGCGCTTAATCAACAGAATAAAATGGAGGCCCTGGCTGTTTCATGCCGGGAGAAAGTCTACACTGACTACGTGTGGAGCAAGATTGCATTGAGGTACGCGTATGTTTATCGAACTGTAATTGGGTAAGCTGAGCATGACTTTCAAGAGGCGAAATCTTATCTATCTGTTTCTTGTCACAGACCTTTTCCTGTTGAATATCTCTCTAATCATGGTGTCGTTCTTTCATTATGGGAAGATGCTGACACCTAATGCACTGGTCGCACTGCTGAACGTTACGTGGCTGCTCACGTATGTACTAAACCTTAACGACAGATTCTTTGATATTGACGACTTCGTAAAGCGTGGCCGCGATCTATTGAAGAAGGTGTTGTTTTATGTGGCATTCAGTGCCCTTCTGTTCGTGGTCCTCGATCTTGACGACATATCCCGCGCCATGTTTCTTGGCTCAAGTCTTGTCTTTTTTTTCCTGAAGTTTCTTTTTTCATTCTTCGCGGCTTACCTGGTCGCCCATCGCCAGGACGGTCCGATCAACAGCAAAATACTGATCGTAGGAACCGGTAAGGTCGCAACTGCCCTTCACAGCTATTACGACTTAAGTCGTGCGCAGGGAACCGTAATCGGATTCCTTGACGACCACAAGAACCCCGCAAAGAATCTAAACATACTCGGCGGCGTTCAGGATTTTCAGAAAGTATTTGACGAGTATCGCTTCAACGAAGTGATCATAACGCTACCCCTCTCCCGCGAAGGCGAAATAAAATACATCGTCAATATCGCGGAATACAATGGCGTCAGGCCCCAGGTCGTCGCCAATTATTACAGTCTCTTTGGGCGCAACTTCGACATCACCGATATGGGAGGCATCCCTATCGTGAACGTAAGGGAGGTGCCGCTGGATTCCTATATGGCGCGAATCAGAAAGCGCGCCTTCGACTTCTGTTTCTCTATTGCTGCACTGGTCATGCTAATGCCCTTGTTCATTGCCATCGCCATTGCAATCAAACTGGATTCAAGAGGCCCCATCTTTTATCGTCCGGTTAGGATCGGTAAACGTGGTATGCCAATCTCCGTGTTCAAGTTTCGGTCTATGCGACACAGCAAAGAAACATCAACGCGGTCTACGGCAATGGACGACGAGCGAATCACCAAAGTCGGGAAATTTATCCGCAAATACAGTCTCGATGAACTTCCCCAACTGATAAACGTGGTGAAGAACGAAATGTCGTTGGTTGGTCCACGTCCGCACCGCACCGACCTGAACAAACGATTCCAGCAGAATGCACAAAACTACCTGGTACGACAATACATCAAACCCGGCATTACGGGGTGGGCTCAGGTTAACGGA
This sequence comes from Bacteroidota bacterium, assembly GCA_023417955.1. Classification (GTDB taxonomy): domain Bacteria; phylum Bacteroidota; class Bacteroidia; order Cytophagales; family Cyclobacteriaceae; genus Ohtaekwangia. Next base: position 3,355 of record JAEZDW010000137.1, on the reverse strand, counting down.
TGGAGAGGCCCAACGGAGACAAAGTTTCAATACGTAGCGAGGACGTTGCACGACCTATGGTACATAGAGCACTGGTCTTTCGCGCTCGACCTCTATATAATTTACCTGACTGTATTCGGAAAGAAGACCAGAACCAACGCATTCTAATACAATGACCTTAACCGGGAATAATAACTTAACCTTGAAACACGCTAATCCATTTCAATCCATATGAAAAAGTACTCCAGCAACGCCGCACGTCTTGTCCTCTGCGCACTATTGCTATTAACTCTCACCATTTCGGGATGCCGTTCCAATAAAGATCTGAGTATGCTTACCGATGCGAATCCGGTAATGCCCGGTGTTCCTGCCGGAAGATCAGAGTATAAGATTCAGCCGAACGACAACTTATACGTCAGCATCATTTCTCCGAATGAAGAGATGAACGACATCTACAATCCGGCGACCGTGGGGAATGCGCGCGCGATCAATAATATCTGGCAAACTTTATCCGGACAATTTGTTCAGGGCTATGTCGTCGAATCGGACGGTAATGTTACCCTTCCAATTGTCGGTCGCGTCCAGATCGCTAATAAAACTATGCGTGAAGCAGAAGAAATCATTCAGGCCCGCGCACAGGAGTACCTGAAGGAAGTGACGGCCAAAGTACGTGTATTGAACTATAAAATCACAGTCGTAGGCGAAGTCGAAACTCCGGGCGTCTATTACAACTACAATTATGAGTACACTGTTCTTGATGCGATCAGTTCGGCCAGCGGCTTCAGAAACGCTGCGGATTTGAAGAACGTTCTTGTGCTCAGACAAACAAACGAGGGTAGCAAGTCATTCAAACTTAACCTGAATTCAAAAAGCACACTTGCTTCCGAGGCATATTTCCTCCAGCCCAACGATGTGGTCGTCGTTCAGCCGTCGCGGTATAAGAATGTAGAACTACGATTACCGATATACACGGTCGCACTTTCGACGGTAACAACGTTCCTGCTGGTATTAAACTATATCTCAAACAATTGACAGGCAAACAAACGGATTTGAACAGTGATGGAAAAGAATAAGCTCAACGGTCGGTCGCGGATTCAACATGAACCCGAAGGCCTAACACTTACCCAGCTAAAGGCTCACGCATTCAGAAAATGGTACCTTTTCGTAGTTTTTCTGGTGCTACTCGGAGGTGTGGCCTTTTTTATAAACAGAACGTTCCAGTCGCGCTATGCAATCACCACGACGGTGTTGGTGAAAAACGATGCAAAAATTCTCGAACTGTTCGACGTCTTCCAGCAAAACCAAAGACCCGGAAAACCAAGTGCAATGATCGCCGATCAAATTGGAGTCCTCACTTCCTACAGTCTCAATCTGGATGCAATGAAAGCGCTGGACTGGAAGCATTCCTGGTTTAAGAAGAACTTCTTTTCGTACACAGATCTCTATAAAAACGACCCGTTTGAGCTCAAGGCCGGTGAAAGCACTCAACTCGACATGGTGCCGATTACCATTGAAGTACTCTCCGACAGGAAATATGAGGTATCAGCCAAAGAAATGGACCGGATGATCAACGGCCGTGAAATTGATATCGACTTTACCGGCATAGGCACCTTTGGGGAACCATTCAAAAATCCATTCTTCAACTTTACTATAGAAAAGAAAGCGGATTTCGTTTACGAACCTGGTGACAAGTATGTACTTGTATTCAACAACCTGGCAAAACTGGCGCACTACTATAAAGACAGGCTTGAAGTCACCCAGGCGGATGAGAATTCAAACCTGATTGTGGTCAAGCTAGAGACGACACAATTGCAACGCGATGTTGACTATTTGAATCAGCTGGCGAAGCACTACATTCAAAAAGGACTGGATGAAAAGAATCGCATAGCAAACAATACCGTGCACTTCATCGACGACCTTATCGATGGCGTTAATGACTCACTGCAAATTGCAGGAGACACGTTCACCTCCTTCCGGTCGCGCAATAAAACAGTGAACCTGGGAGCCGAAGCCACCAGCACGGTGAACAAGTTGCAGGCGCTGGACCAGGAAGAGTCACGACTAAACCTTAAACTCGAATATTACCGTAACCTCAGATATTATCTGCAGAATCGCGATGAAATCAGAGACCTTGTTGCTCCTTCGCTCGTTGGTATTCAGGATGAGGACATGAATTCAATGGTGATGAAACTCAACGATTTGTATACGCGCCGCGAAGTCCTTTCGTACACCGTCCAGGATAAGAATCCCACGTTGATCGCTCTCAATAACGAAATTGATTTTACCCAGAAGCTCATTGGTGAAAAAGTAACAAATCAAATCAACAATACACAAATCGAAATACGAAGTCTGCAGGAGGAACAACGAAAGGCAGGGTCGCAACTCGCACGGCTTCCAAAAACCGAGCAGGACCTCATTGGTATAAAACGTAACTACGATCTGAACAATGAGCTGTATACATTTTTGCTTGAGCGCCGCGCGGAAGCGGACATTGCCCGTGCATCAAACAGTCCTGATGCGCAGGTCCTCGATCCTTCGTCGGCCGACATAGCAGAACTGCTTGGCCCGAAAAAGGTGCGCAACTACATTACGGCGGTACTTGCATCAATAGTGCTTTTTGTAGTAACGATATTCCTCAGTGAATACTTTAGCAGTAAAATCAAGACTTCGGATGAAATTACAAATGCCCTCGACTTCCCTGTCATAGCTTCCATTACTGATAACAAGTTCAACAGCGAAGTACCTGTCATTCAATATCCGAAGGCCGCTATCACCGAGTCGTTCCGCGGATTGCGAATCAACTTACAGAATCATTTCAGAAATCAACAGGTTCTGGCAGTGCACTCCTACATTTCGGGAGAGGGTAAATCGTTTATTGCACTTAACCTTGCGCTCGTCACGGCGATCAGCAACAAGCGTGTTTTGTTGATCGATGCGGATCTCAGAAAACCACGGCTGCACACGATCCTGCGGCCGAAGCAGAATCGCGGACTAGGCGATTACCTGATGGGTAAGGCGAAACTGGATGAGATCATTCAGCCCACGCAACACCCGGGATTTTATTTTGTAAGCGCAGGAACGTTGCCACCAAATCCGTCAGAGTTACTTAATTCCGATGTAATTGCAACGTTTAATGAAGTGGTAAAAGAACGCTTTGATTTCATTGTGTACGACAATGCACCGTTCGGTGTAGTGAGCGATGCAACGCTAATTGGTCTTCACGCAGACGTGAACCTGTTCCTCGTGCGATTAAATTACAGCATGAAGGAAAACCTCGAAGAGATTAACAAGGTTTATCACGAAGGTGTCCTACGCAACGTTCTGGTCGCTATAAACGGTCAGAAACAACGATCCGGATACGGGTACTACGAAGAAA
>JAEZDW010000131.1 GCA_023417955.1 Bacteroidota bacterium | reverse complement strand
TTGCATACAGGTTCCGCAAACGAACCATAGCAAAACAAGCCAAAAATTGAGGCTAAATTTTGATCTCAATCCTGCTAAAAAATTTTTGCTCAACCGAGTTACAGATGCGTTGAACTGCCTTTTCCGCGCCACTGCAACGTCGTTGTTCCCTCCCCACCAACACCCTCCTCCCGCCGTGCCCTGCCAACCAAAAATTTTCTCTACGCCCCTCCGCGACCCTGCGATTTCTTTGCGTTGACCTGCATTTCTGGTTTCTTCCCGAAAATTGGTACCTTGAATGCCACCATTAACCTTCTTCCATATGAGAGCAAAGTCTTTTTCAATAGTGATAACGGGATTGTTGATGACCCTGATGACACCCGCCGTTCTCGCCCAGCAGGGCCGCACCGAAATCGGTAATCTTGTGATGGAAAATATTCCAACGATTCCCGCGGAACTAAAAGAACGCATGAACCAATATCAACAGGTTCGTGGCGCCGCACCCTCCACATGGTCACCTGCCGGCGATGCTATGCTGATCACAACGCGCTTCGCTGAAACAAATCAGATTCACCTGGTTTCGAAACCGGGTGGGGCGCGCAAGCAGGTAACCTTTTTTAATGAACCTGTTGGCGGTGGATCATTTTGTCCAAACCCCGACTACTACGGCTTCATGTTTACCAAAGACGTCGGTGGAAATGAATTCCGCCAGCTGTACTGGTTCGATTTAAAAAAAGGATCCTGGGAAATGATCTCGGATGGCGGTCGTACGCAGAACTCAAATGTGCTGTGGTCGGAAGACGGCACACAGTTTATTTACACCAGCACGAGAAGAACTGGTAAGGACTACGATCTGTACCTCGCCTCAATGACAAAACCGAAGGAAGCCAAACGAATCCTCGAAAACACAGGTGCATGGTTTCCGACAGATTGGTCTGCTGACGGCAAGAAAGTTATAGTCGTGAACCGGATTTCAATAAACCGTTCTTACCTGCATATACTTGATCTGACCACCGGTAAGCTCGAACAAGTCAATCCCTCGAAAGAAGAGATCAGCTATGGCGGAGGCATCTGGAATGCTGACGGGACCGGCCTCTTTTACACATCCGATGAAGGAAGTGAATTCCACCAGCTTCGTTATTACGATGTCGCCACCCGCAAATCACAGGTGATCACGCGCGACATCAACTGGGATGTTGCTGACATGATCATAAATAAGAAACGCAACACGATAGTATTCTCTTCAAATGAGAATGGCATCTTCAAGCTGTACGAACTTGATACGAAAACAAAAAAGTACGCACAACTCCCCGGACTGCCCGTAGGGTTGAACGGGCTCGCAAATTTCCATCCCGAAGGCAAGGTGTTCAGCCTTACAATCAATTCGCCTAAGTCGTCGAGCGATGTGTACACATACAATCTTGAAACACGCGAACTGACGCAGTGGACTGACAGCGAAGTTGGCGGATTGCCCAATTCAAGTTTCTCCGCACCGGAACTGATCAGCTACGAAACTTTTGATCGTGTTAACGGGAAGCCGCGCACAATTCCTGCATTCTACTACAAGCCGGCAAAGGCTACGGGCAAGGTACCTGTCGTAATTATCATTCACGGCGGCCCCGAAGGACAGGCATTGCCATCCTTTAGTGCATTCCGCAGCTTTCTCACCAACGAAATGGGAATAGCGGTCCTGGAACCTAACGTGAGAGGTTCGTCCGGTTACGGCAAGACGTATCTCAAACTCGACAATGGGATGAAGCGTGAAGAGAGCGTCAAAGACATTGGCAGCCTTCTCGACTGGATAGCAAAACAGCCTGACCTCGACGCGTCCCGCGTTGCAGTTTACGGCGGATCTTATGGCGGTTACATGGTGCTTGCATCAATGGTACACTACAGCGATCGCCTTGCGTGTGGCATTGACGTTGTTGGCATCAGCAACTTCGTAACATTTTTGAAAAACACCGAAGACTACCGCAAAGACCTGCGGCGCGTGGAGTACGGCGACGAACGCATCCCCGAGATGAACGCATTCCTGGAAAAGATTTCTCCCAGCAATCACGTTGACAAGATTACGAAGCCGCTGTTTATCATTCAGGGTCTGAACGACCCGCGCGTCCCAGCTTCCGAATCGGAACAAATCAAACAGAAGCTGATGGACAAAGGTCACGATGTTTGGTATCTGCTTGCCAAAGACGAAGGCCATGGATTCCGCAAGAAAGAAAATTACACCTTCCAGCAACTTGCCATCGTCATGTTCCTGCAGAAGCACTTGAAGGTGGACGTTGTCAATTAATCACATGATGCGTCAGGCCCGAAAAGAAACAGGAATGCAAGACCCTTCAGCTTGCATTCCTGTTTAACGTAAAGTGCTCCTTCAGTTAGTCGTTCAGTGCTCTTTCAAGCGTATTGTTGCTGAATGCAAACGAAAAGTCAAGTCTCAGTTCCGGATACATTACTTTCTCACCATTGAACATCTGGCTGTGGTAACTTCCGTCAAGCTTAATCGCAACAGCTGGTACCGGTCGGTAAACAACGCCGATTGAGGGCTTGAGAAACTTGCCATCATCAGCGAGCCCCGCCTCATTGTCGCCACCATACGTCTGGTTGCGTATTGCTTCAGGATGGCTCATCCAGTCGACAAACACGTATGGTATCATTTGGCCAATGTTGGTCTTCATGTTGTACCCGACGCGAAGATACCACGTCTGCACGGTGTACTTCGTATCGCGAACAACATCTGCTTCCGTGAGCGCGTCTTCTGCTTTTTCAGCATTTGCACCGAGAAAACGTGAACGTTGCGTCGGATTGATTCCGGCCTCGCGTACAACCCTGAGGGTATTCGCCGCATTACGCACGGCATTATGACGGGCAGTGTAGTATTCCGACTGCACAAGAAACTTACCAATTTGTTTTTCAACAAACACACCGGCCACAGTAAAACGGTCGCCTTCCATCCAGGGCAATACCCCGCCGTCAGGTGTACCTTCGCCCAGCGCTGTGTTGGATCGTGCCCGCGTTGAAGATATGCTCGACGTATAACCCGAGGTGCCGATTATCAGGCCATGCAGATAAGACTTCATTCGGAGATCCCATCCCAGCGGCAAAAGCTTCTTTACAGGCCCGCCCTCCCCATTGTCGGTCATAAGAGCATACGAAATTTCGTGCTTCGGATTCATGAACGTTCCGTGAATCATCGCATTAGTAGTACGAGTCAGAAACAAATGGTCAGAATCCAGCATCTCGGGTGCTTCGATCCCGATGAACGTTGGTATCTGATCAAGTCGTTCATTATACAAACCGAATTTCCGGTACATCTTTCCAATACGAATCTGGAAAGCTTCGCGAATCATAAAATTTCCCCACGCATTGCGCACATCAAGGCGTTTGTCATCATACGCTATGTTGAAGAGGTAGCTAATGTTCTTGGAAAGGTTTCCCTGTCCGTAGAGGTGGAAGTTTTTTACGGGAGTCCATTCTGCAGGATCGGAAGCTTTCACTGTTTCGCCATCTTCTCCCATGGAGGGAGCATCAAAGGTTTTCTGAAATTTGGCGTTGATGTACCCATAGAGGTAAAAATTCTTGTCTACAACGTCGAGATTGAGCAATTGCTCCAGCGACAGATCAAAAAGGTCGGTGTGTGCCGTAGAGTCGGACTGTGGAAACGCCGGAAGCGCACACAGTACCACGGCGGAAATAATCAGTAACTTTTTCTTCATGGTTTAGCATTGTTCCGGGTAAAAATAGGCGGCTGCCCGGCGGCGAAATCGATGAATTATCCCGCATTCTTACACAAGACAGTCGCGGCGGGACAACGTTTGCGCTATGTGCTGAGA
>JAEZDW010000272.1 GCA_023417955.1 Bacteroidota bacterium | reverse complement strand
CTTGTTGCGTATTGCGTCGGCAAGTTGTTCCACGAACTTTCCCTGCCGGGCCCGTACAAAAAGCCGCGGCATCGAATCGATTTCAGAATTCAGCGCAAGTTTCTTGAGCAGGGTGTTACGCAGAGGATTCTCGCTCGTTCCGGATTGAATTAGTTTCTTGATCAGCTTCGTTTCCTCAATCGTGAACTGTGCCTGCGACGGATCATCTTCTGAGGTGGCAATGAAGTAGCGGTTCTGGAAATCCTGTTCAATAAGAAAGTTGGCTTCTTCCAACAATGTGATGTATCGGTAAATCGTCCGTTCACTAGAATCAAAACGCGCGGCGAGCTGTTTGATTGTAAAGTGCCCCGATTTCAGGACCGCGATGATCTGAAACAGCTTGAGCAATCGCGCCTGCGGGATAATCGAGTCGGTTGCCTTTCCTTTCTTTCTCGTTGCCATACCTGCCGAAAGTAGTATTTTTTTTCCAACCACGCCATTTGACACTAGCTGTCAGCCGCATCGCCGACATTCGTATCAAAGAATACGCGTATGGATACACTACAGGACAGACGCCTTATGATTAAATGCCCGCATTGCGGCGAGAATTTCTCGCCAGAAGAAGCGATCGGTCATGACCTGCGGTTGCAGATGCAACGAGATTTCGAACGCAAACTTGTTGAGCAGTCGCGCCTTATGGAAGAGAAGATCAGAAAGCAGGAGAATGAAAAGTATGCCGCCCAACTGGAGGAATTAAAGCGCGATGCACAAACGAAATCACAGCGGCTACGAACCCTTGAAGAAGAGACACTCGCCCTTCGGCAACGGGAGTCAGACCTCCGGGACCGTGAGGAGCGCATCGAGGTGGAGATGAAGAAACGCCTCCTTGATCGGGAGCGGATCATCCGGGATCATGCCGAGAAGACCGCCCGGGAGAAGGCTTTACTCGAGGTGCGTGAGAAGGAACGCAGACTGGAACTCGAACGCGAGCATATGGAATTGATGCTCAGGAAGCGCGTTCAGGAGGAGTCCGAAAAGACGCGTGCTGAGGAACGCCTGAGGCAGGCCGAATTGCAAAAGAAGCTGGATGATCAGACGCGCCTTGTTAACGAAATGAAACGCAAGGCTGATCAGGGCAGCATGCAACTACAGGGTGAGGTGCAGGAACTTGCACTGGAGGAGTATCTTAAATCGACGTTTCCCAGGGATGTCGTCGAAGAAATCGCCAAGGGTAAGCGCGGTGGCGACTGCCTTCATGTTGTCAGAGACCCCTTTGATCGCCTCTGCGGAAAGATTCTTTACGAAAGCAAGCGCACAAAGCACTTCAGTAACGACTGGATCTGCAAGCTCCGGGAAGATATGCGGCTGCAACAAGCTGACCTTGGCGTGATCGTAACGGAGGCATTACCGGAAGGAATGACCCGTTTCGGCGAAATTGACGGGGTCTGGGTCTGCACGTTCCAGGAATTCAAGGCGCTCGCGTTACTTTTCAGGTTCAATCTCGCCCGTATCGGTGAAGTGCTCGCTTCACAGGAGAACAAGGGCGAAAAGACGCAAATGCTCTACACTTACGTAACCGGTATTGAGTTCCGTCAGAAGCTGGAGGCGGCATTTGAAGCCTACAATGAAATGCAGGAGGATCTCATTCGCGAGAAGTCGGTTATGACGAGCCAGTGGGCGCGTCGCGAGAAGCGACTGGTTAAAGCCATGGAGAACCTTGTATCGCTCTATGGTGACGTTCGTGGAATAGCGGGAGGTGCCGTCCAGGAAATCCGATGCCTTGAGATGCACGAGTCACCCGCACTTGAAGAATAAAATCGTCTGTTTTTGCCATGACGAAGGAGCAGCCAAAAATGGTTGCTCTTTGTCGTTTGAGCTGGTTCCATTTTTGTATCACTTGCAACTGGAGGGGCCAGACAAGCTCCCGGGAGGACAAACTTTCGTTAGGGAGAAAAAAACTGGAATTCTTGGCCGTAATATTTGCCAAAAAGAAAACTTTATCGTTTAATTTTGCATTTAGATGTAGCTATAAACAAAACTATAACTGAATGACTTTCCTCTAGGTTTAACACTTTAAACAGCTAAGAAAGAAATTGAAAACATTGTTCACCATCAATAAAGCAGCTACGGCGGCTTTCCTCCCGAAGAGAACAATCCCGTTCCTATCCAATGCCTGTATGGTGACCAGGCGCCCCCGACCTGTGCGCTTCGTGCGTATCTGATACCTACATCCTGCACATTCTGAAATCCATGGCCGCAATGTCTAAGACGTTGTGGACCCATTTCATGATTTGGTTTTCAATCATTCACATTTTAATCGTCGAACTAAATTGCAACATCAAAATAATATTATTGTCAGGATCGCTACCGCGGATGACATCCACTATGCGCCTGTAATTACTCAGGAGATGGAGGAATCCGCCAAGGCGCGGGGCACCGGCATCGCCAAACGGTCCCCTGTATACCTGGTCAAAAAAATGCAGGAGGGGAAGGCTGTCATTGCGGTGACGCCTGATGGAGCCTGGGTGGGCTTTTGCTACATCGAAGCGTGGCAGCACGACAAGTATGTAGCAAACTCTGGTCTCATCGTATCACCCCCGTTCCGGAAGACAGGCGTCGCAACCGAAATCAAGAAGAAGATTTTCAACCTGTCGCGCGAGCGCTACCCGGAGGCCAAAATATTCGGTCTCACAACCGGACTCGCCGTCATGAAGATCAACTCCGAACTCGGCTATGAACCGGTGACATACTCCGAACTCACTACGGATGAAGAATTCTGGAAAGGATGCCAAAGCTGCATCAACTACGACATCCTGGTCGCCAAGGGCAGAAAGAACTGCATGTGTACAGCTATGCTTTTTGATCCCGTAGAGGCCGAGGCCAAACTCAAGGAGGCACAGGAACGTGAAAAATCAAAAGCAGTCGTTACACCTGAAGGAGAACTCGTCACACCGCATCGCCACAGACAGTTCAAAGGCAACTTCAAGCTCTTCGAACGATGGGTTCGGTTCAAACAATTCGTGTTGCTGAAAGGCTTTCGGAAGAAAGATGGTGGCAACGGCGGCAGCGCCTCCCAGAAAAAGTCGATATTCAGTTTCTTTTTCTGGTAACCGAAAACGTGGATACCTTAATCTCAAAAATAAATCAACATGAAAAGCCGGGCGGACATGGCAATGCCTCCCGTCTTTCGCACCTACACAATGAAGAAAAAAGTCGTATTAGCCTTTAGTGGGGGGTTGGATACTTCCTACTGTGTGAAGTACCTAAGCGAGGAAAAAGGATTTGAAGTTCACACCCTGACCGTCAACACCGGTGGTTTTGACGAAAAAGAAATCCGCGAAATCGAAAAGCGCGCCGCCGATCTCGGCGTGGCGTCGCACAAGACGGTTAACGAAACACGCAACTACTATGACAAGGTCATTCGTTATCTCATTTATGGTAACGTACTAAAGAATAATACGTATCCGCTCAGCGTCTCGGCCGAACGCATGTCGCAGGCGCTGGCAACCGCCAACTATGCGCGTGAAATAAAGGCAGACGCCGTTGCTCACGGAAGCACCGGCGCCGGTAACGACCAGGTCAGGTTTGATATGATACTGAATATCCTGGTTCCGGGTATCGAAATCATTACACCAATTCGCGAAATGAAATTGTCGCGTGAAGAGGAGATTGACTATCTGCGCAAAAAAGGTGTGCAGATGAATTTCTCAAAAGCGATGTATTCGATCAACAAAGGAATTTGGGGGACTTCCGTCGGTGGGAAAGAAACGCTGAAGTCGCTGGGCATGCTACCGGAAGACGCGTGGCCGACACAGGTCACAAAAACCGGCAACGAGACCGTTACGCTTGTTTTTGAAAAAGGCGAACTCATTTCGGTAAACAGCCAAAAGTTTGAGCACCCGACTCTGGCAATTCAACACCTGCAGGAAATTGCAGGCCCTTACGGCATCGGAAGAGACGTTCACGTAGGAGATACCATAATTGGAATTAAAGGTCGCGTCGGATTTGAAGCTGCAGCGCCGATGCTTATCATAAAAGGACATCACGCTCTTGAAAAACATGTACTTACCAAATGGCAGCTCTCGTGGAAAGATCAACTCGCCCAATTCTACGGCAACTGGCTTCATGAAGGACAATACCTCGATCCTGTCATGCGCGACATTGAGTCATTCCTTGCGAGCACGCAGGCTCACGTAAGTGGCGAAGTTCAAATCGAGTTGTTCCCGTACCGCTTCCAGGTTCTTGGCATTGAGTCGCGTTATGACCTGATGTCGTCACGCTTTGGAAAGTATGGCGAAATGAATCTTGGCTGGTCCGGGGAAGATGTAAAAGGATTCTCCAAAATCTTTGGCAACCAGACTATGATCTATAATCAGGTCGCTGCTGAAGCTGACAAAGCCTGATCAGATATTTCAATTCATTTAAAGTGAGGCGACTCACTTTGCAACCCATTTAATACGATGAAAGAAAAAATAAAAGCCGGCATCATCGGAGGAGCAGGATATACAGGTGGCGAAACCATCCGGTTATTGCTGAACCATCCCGGTGTAACGCTCGATTTCGTTCACAGCAGAAGTAATGCGGGCAATCCGTTACATTCAGTTCACAGTGACCTTATTGGTGAAACCGATTTGCCC
>JAEZDW010000256.1 GCA_023417955.1 Bacteroidota bacterium | reverse complement strand
ATCTTGTAAGGACGGACTTCAGTCCGTTTGGGTTGAAAGAGGAACATCTGAGTTGGCACTACCCACAATGCTATCTGCTCACAACTTCATGACAGTTCCCAGAGGCGTAGCCTCACACTGATCTTATAAGGACGGACTCCAGTCCGTTTGGGTTGAAAGAGGAACATCTGAGTTGGCCTACCCACAATGCTATCTACTCACAACTTCATGATGGTTCCCAGAGGCGTAGCCTCGCACTGATCTTGTAAGGACGGACTTCAGTCCGTTTGGGTTGAAAGAGGAACATCTGAGTTGGCCCTACCCACAACGCTATGTGCTCACAACTTCATGACAGTTCCCAGAGGCGTAGCCTCACACTGATCTTGTAAGGACGGACTTCAGTCCGTCGAAAAGCTGCCCCTCGCAAGGCCGCAAAAAAAAAGCTATCCCGAAGGATAGCTTTTGAAAGAATACCAACCCCTCAAACCTACTTGCTCTTTCTGGCGTATTGATGTTTGGCAATGCCCTTTGAAATAGCGATGGAAGGTTTCCCACTGCGCATGGCTACCTGCTGTTTGGGCATTTCCCTTCGACTAGCCTCCCATCTTGCGATTCCCTTCGATACTACCGGCGCCTGGGCCGTTGTAATCAACGCCGGCGTATAGAGCACGTGCGAATGCTGAGTCTTTACAATCTCCTTGGAAAACGTCCAGGTAGGTGTATTTCTAACGATTCGCTGAGCTTCTGCTGCCGTAGAAACGGCTGCAATAAGTGCGACAAAAACGATAAGCTTTTTCATAAGTAATTGATTCTCTTGTTAGTTCACTACACAAGTTTACGGCGGAATAAGCCTAACGTTATTAAGAGTCACTTATAAAGGGATTAGAATTTCATTAGAAAGTTAGAGGCGTATTAGATTCTCTTTTTTTTCATTGCTAAACGAACGTATTGCGCCTTTACAATGAAAATTCTGGTAGTCGAAGACGAGATCAAAGTTTCTGAAGTCCTCAAGCGTGGACTTCAGGAAGCCGGGTACGAGGTAGATACAGCCTACGACGGCGAAATCGGATTGCGACTGGCCGGGAGCGGAAAGTATGACCTTATCATTCTCGACATAAATCTTCCGCGTATCAACGGCCTCGAACTCTGCAAGCAGCTGCGTCAGAAAGATGAGGTTACGCCCGTGCTTATGCTCACGGCCCTGGGCATGAGCGATGATATCGTTACCGGCCTTGAAGCAGGTGCAGACGATTATATGGCAAAGCCGTTTCGCTTCAATGAACTATACGCCCGCGTTAAAGCACTCACGCGACGGAAAAGAATAGCTGCCGAGATTGCCGAAAAAAGTCCTGATAAAAAAATCAAGCTCGACTTCTTTAAGCTCGCCGACCTCGTCATTGATTTCGAAGGCAAGGAAGTCAAGCGCAACGGGCGCGCTATTCAATTGACTGCGCGTGAGTATGCGCTGCTCGAATACCTTGCTCGCAATCAGGGTAAGGTTCGTTCCCGCGGCGACATCGCAGAAGCAGTCTGGGGTCTCGACTTTGAAACAGGGACCAACTTCATCGACGTGTACATTAATTATCTGCGAAATAAAGTTGACAGGAACTTCGATCCGAAGCTCATTCATACGATAACGGGTTTTGGTTATGTGCTAAAACTCCCCAATGCGTGAAGATCGGTCAGAAACTTGTGATACGATTCACACTGGTGAGCGCACTCCTGACCGGCGCAGTTTTGCTTTTTATATACACCCTCACACGCGGGTTTGTCCACAGTGATTTTATCGAAAGGCTCACGCGGCAGGCAAGCCTCGAAGTTTTGCATTTCGCAACGCCTCACGTCAGAGACGTAATTCCGCCCGGGTCGTTTATGCTGGTTAATCCACAAACATCTATTTTTTCTGCGGAGGGTAAACTGTTGCATCAGACTGGTGACTTCGAGATTCCGGCGAATTGGGTGCATTTTCTTAGTGAAGAGGATTTCTTCAATAATGAACTCGGAGACTACACGACTGTCGGGAGAAAACATACGGTTGAGGATATAGATTATTTCGTGTTTGTATCCGACAAAGACCTTCCCGGGCAGCACGAGCTCGACATTCTTCAGAAGACAATGGTTATCGGCTGGGGTTTAAGTCTCGTGCTTTCGTATATCGCGGGTTTGTTTTTCGCGGGCAAAGCGATGCAGCCCGTAAAACGCGTAGTGCGCGAAGTCAATCATATTACAAAAGATAACCTGGGACACCGCCTGAGCGGAATTCGTAATCCCGACAATCCCGATGAACTCGATGAACTCATACTGACGTTTAATGCCTTGCTCGACCGCATCGAGAGTGCATTTGTCGCGCAAAAGCGATTCCTTCAAAATGCGTCGCACGAATTGAAAACACCGCTCACTGCTATTATGGGTGAAGCGGAACTTGCACTTGCGAAGGAGCGATCAGCCGAAGAATACACGCGGACACTTGGGGTTGTCGTCTCCGAAGCCGAACGCCTTATTCGTATTACTCAGGGATTGCTCACACTGTCGCGGCTTGAAGAGGGCTACTTCAGGGAACATACCGAGCCGATCGATATTAACAAGCTTTTCGCATCGGCGGTGCAGACGTTGCGTATCGTGTACCCTCACCGTGATATCCGTGTTAACGGAGACATTGATCCGCGTTTTGTCACCGGAAACGCGCAACTGCTGAATATTGTTTTCAATAATGTTCTGGACAACGCCCTCAAATACTCTCACCGCGAAATAGTTGTTGACCTGGAGCGCGTCAACGGGGAGGCTGTTGTGCGCATTACCGATTTCGGCATTGGTATTCCGGAAGATGAACTTGGGCGCGTTACTTCGGCGATGTTTCGTGCGCGGAATGCCAGCCACGTCTCCGGCGCGGGACTTGGTCTTTCCCTCGTCAAACGCGTCATGGATGCACACGGCGGCTCCTTCAAAATCGACAGCGCAGCCGACCACGGCACGACCTGCACGCTCACGTTCCCGGCCTGATTCGCCCGGGTATTTCTGCAAACTGACTTTGATTGCACCTGACATATAATCCTTAACGGCAGCCGTATACGCGTTTGGGAGTCCGAGAATCTCAGCGCGTTGTTGATAGAATTGCTTTCGATCGGCAGACTGCAGTATTCGTACTGCCCACGCCGCTGCTTCTTTAAAGTTTGTGCGTGTTCGTCGTTGAGCGATGCTTTGTTTTCCCGGATCCGGTTTGCGTGGCGCTCTCGAGGCGATAGTCTTTCCCCGAACGTTTCGAAAAAGGAATTCGCCAACCCTGCCGCGAAGTCCTGATGTAAGGTCGTTGGTCGTTACGATTGCCATAGTCATTGGTGTTAGAACTATGTCAATAACGCACATCCTCTTTAAGCAGGATTCACACATTGACTGGTATTTTTCAGGTATAAACCTTGTGTCCGAACACCCTTCGAAAAAATTGAGACTAATATTTAGTCACGTTCGAAGATGTCCCGGCAAGATTCAACAAGCATCAAGCAGGCATCATAATAGGAAGAGTGGACAAAGAGTGGAATTTATAATTTGAAAAATTTCTAATTTATAATTGGGGGCTGCGGCCAACAGCAATGACAGGTTCTGGTTGCTATTTCCTGCAGCCATCCTGGTTCCCTGGCGGATATCATACTAAAGCGCCACGCTCGCCGCAATGTTTTAAGTTTATCAATAATTAAGATGAACGAACAAGGAGACTGCAGCCAACAGCCAGTTGCCAGTAGCCAGAAGCTAGTTGCCATTTCCTGCCAGTCGCTATTCCCACCGCCGCTGGTATAAGTTTTTACGCGATACCGGGAAAAGGACTTTTATGGCAACGATCAATGTATCTTCCGGTGAAAAAATACTCTTCAAAGATTTCCAGGACGGTAACACCGTTCAGTTTCGCGTCGCGATTACTCCCGGCGGCCAAAAGGAATACGAAAAGGGCACACGTGTTAAGGTTGTTTGTGGCGAGGATTCACTGGACGGAAAAATTGTTTCTGATCCGTTAATCGTTACGCCTTCTAAAGACGGCGGCGAGGAAACAATATCCCTCGTTGTCGAAAAAGACTAACACTTCCACAAAATCAGGTGAGCGCCTTAGCGGCATCCCAACTACACTACGTCAGGATGCCCGGAGGCATAGCTTCGCACACATCTCGTAAGGACGGACTTCAGTCCGTCCGATACGTGCAGTACCACCACGTGTTTCGGTTGGTACTGATACTAACTCAATTCTCCTGGAACACCCGTATATAGTCCACGACCATCTGCTGCGGGAATGTCGTCGTAGCATCAGGACTTCCCGGCCAGTTTCCGCCAACGGCAACGTTGAAGATAAAGAAGTACTCGTTGTGGAATTCACTTAGTTCTGCCGGCGTGATGTCAATGGTGTTGATCAACGTGTCGTCTACATACCACTTGATGTTGTTTTCGTCCCACTTAATCGTGAACACGTGAAACTTATCAGCGAACGTACCGCTGGGAAGTGAGTAGCCGGGTTTATCGCACGTGCATGCATGACTGCCGTTATTATCCCAGTGCAACGTACCGTGTACTGTTTTCTCGCGTCCGCCGCCGCCAACCATTTCCATGATGTCAATCTCGCCACACTTCGGCCAGCTTACTTCGGAAATGTTTTGACCGAGCATCCACAACGCAGGCCAGATGCCCTGACCTTTGGGTAGTTTGGCGCGAATATCAACCCGGCCATACTGGAACTCCTTCTTGCCTTTCGTAATCATCCGTGACGATGTATAAGAACTTCCTCCGAAGTTTTCCTTTTTTGCGGTGATGAAGAGAAAGCCGTCCGAGACCGTCGTGTTTTCTGATCGGTAATACTGAAGTTCATTGTTGCCCCATCCACCCGAGCCGGTGCCAGTCTCATGTGTCCAGTCACTTAGATTGAGTGTTGATCCGGAGAATTCATCCTGCCAGACCAAAGTGTAACCGTCGTAGCTTTCTGGCGTCGTGTAGCCTTCTTCAGAAATTGGAATCTCCACGGTAACCAGCGTGGTGGTGGAAATAAAATCATTTGGCGTCGCATGGGCATTTACAGTAATCTGATACGTACCGGAGGCGGTATAAGTATAAGAGGCAACTCCGTTCGTGCTGGTAATCGTGCTTTCAGGGACGCCAAAGTAAAAGGTATAAAACGTTGCATGGAGAGCGCTTGCCGTTACGGTCACTTTTCCAACCTCGGCTGTGCTCACATCCGCTGTAATTTGCAGGTTTTCCGGCATAACTTTCTCGTTTTCACTGTCGTCACCACCACAGCCCGAACCAAGCAGGACTGCCAGAATCAGAATTACGTTCATAAGTTTCGTCATACGGTTGTTCATAATTTCAAAAGTCTTTCGCCATCGTTCCAAATCCAAAAAAAGAACTACATCAATACTACATCGCCAGAATAGAAACTGCACATCACGGGTACGTCAGTATGTAAAAAGGCAGCAAAACGACAGATTTTGTGAGATTGCCTGTGAAGGCGGCATACGTCAGGGAGGCGACGTCGGCGCACTTGTCAGCACAGGCTGGGGCGAACTCAGATTGACGCCCTGGGCAGCTGGTAGTCTGAAAAAGAAGACAGTGCCTTTTCCTTCCTGGCTTTCGACTCCAATACTGCCACCGTTCTTTTCAATGAAGTCTTTGCAAAGTATAAGGCCGAGGCCTGTTCCTTTTTCGTTGGCAGTTCCGTGCGTAGTGTATTTGGTATCAATGCGAAACAGCTTCTTCAGCGTTTCAGGCGACATACCGACCCCGGTATCCGCAATGGACACCACGTACAGATTTTGCTCACGCCGGACCGACAGCGTAATTGTTCCGCCCTCGGGTGTAAATTTTATCGCGTTTGATACAAGGTTGCGTATGACAGTGTTAACGCTGTGCTTATGCGCACTTGTAAAACAAGCCTCACCCTCATCATGCCGGATCGCAATTCCTTTGTTTGAAGCCTGCGCGGCTAATAAGTCGCGGTTTTGAATGAGGAGTTCACGCAAATCGAAAGTCTCCGGCTTGAATTCGATGTTGCCGGTCTGCGATCGCGACCACTCCAGCAGATTCTCAAGGAGGGTGAGGAGGTTCTTGAGGTTGTTGTTTATCTCACGGGCAAGCATCTGAATTTCTTCACGCGTGAGACTGTCGGTATGATCGATAAGCATGCGTGAGAACGAGATGAATGAGTTCAGCGGGCCTTTCAGGTCGTGACTGATAATCGAAAAGAATTTGTCTTTCGTGGCGTTCAGATCCTGCAGCTGAACATTTTGGTTGGCAACCCTTGCATGCGCAGCCTGAAGCGCGATAGTCGCTCTTCTTTTTGTGAGATACAGGAAGAAGATGAGGCAGACGATGATGACGCCGAATCCGATTATCGTGAAAAGAAAATTCTGCAACTTCTTTTGCGTCCGGATTTGTTCATCCTGACGACTCTGTTCCAGTTCGAGGTGTCGGATTTCAATTTCTTTTTGATCAAGTGTATGGCGGTTTTCGGCTTCCAGTAATTCGGTTTCCGTTTTTTCATTCCGCATGAATTCGATAAGCTGCGTGTAGGCCTGGAGGTGATTGAGTGATTTCTCAATATCACCAATAGCCCTGTAGCAATTGCTCAGGAATTCATGTGCCCGTGTGATTTGTTCCGCCGCCTGTGCTGACTGCGCAGCTTCAAGACCGAGATTCAGGTTTGCAATGGCACGTTCATAATTTCGCTTGTTGAAATACAACACGCCTGCGTTATTGTACGATTGGGCAAGTCCGGTCATATCATTGAGGCGCGTGCGTATGGCGAGCGCTGCGACAAAATTCTTCAGCGCTTTTTCGTCCTCCTTCATCAATCTGTAAAGCTCACCAATATCGTTGAGCGATTGTGCTTCGCGTTCGTTGTTTCCAAGTCGACGCCATATTGAAAGCGACTGCTTGTGTAGCGAAAGTGCGTGATCGTACTGTTGTTTGAGTGTGTGGACGTGGGCTTTATTAAAAAGCGCTTCAGCCTTGGCCTGTGGTGATGCAATGCTGTCGTTGTGAATGAGCACGATTTCGTAGCTCTCAAGTGCAGCATCGAGGTGTCCCTTCGCAGCGTTAAGTTTCCCGAGCTTGTTGGCAAGATAAATCAGCACAGGTGCCTGGCGATAGCTTTCACTCAGGTGTAGCGCCTTCCCCAGTAGTTCCGAACTTTTGTGAAAATCACCTACCATTTCGAAAACACGCGCCATGGCGATATAGGTGATGATCTGATCTTCCCGCAGGCTATTTTGCTCTTCCAGCTTCAGGGCGAGAATAAACTGATCGATTGCTCTGGCATAATCAGGTATGCGCAGCAGAAGAACCATTCCTAATTCTTTTCGAAGCAGCGATTCATGTTCGAAGTCGGCGATTGAATTCGCCTCCTCAATCTGAGCTTCAAGCTTCGTTATGCGTTCGTCAGCGCTCCCGGCAAGACTGGATTTTTCAAGAGACTCGTACCACTCCAGCCGTTGCGTGAGCCGGCTCTCTTCAGCATAGGTGTAGCTGGTTACAAAAAATAAGAGGAGCAGAATCCTTTTCAAGATGGACTGGTTACGTTTCAAAATTCGCCATAAACAGACAGTATTGAAAGGCATAACTTCGTCATAATATTACATGCAAGGTGACGGATGTGCGCGAAACAAAAAGAGGGCTGCATTTGACTGCAGCCCTCTGATCTTCCGCGAAGAGGCCACCCTATGGGAATGGCACAACAGGCAGTTTGTGATATGAATTCACGTCGTCGAAGTAGGAGTGATCATTTGTATCGGGCCAGTGACTGGCATCGAACCCGGGAGAGTCTTTGATGTAGTCCTTGCTCCGGTCCAGGATGAATACTTCCTTGTCTTCGTCGACTTCGAGTTGTTCGAAAGGTATGGCAAAAAGCTTCTTGCCAACGCCGAGCAAACCTCCTGCTGTTATTACTGCATATTCAATCTTACCGGTGTCGATGTTGACCATAAGCTCCTCGATCTTTCCAAGAGTTTCACCCTTGCGATTTTCGACGCTGTCGCCGATAATAGAAGAGGCGGTCAGGCGTTCGACAGGTTTATTTGCGTCTGCACCTTCGTGGTTGATACCTGTTCGGTTGTCAACCTCATAGTTCTTATTTTCTACATTCATATTACCTCCTTTGAATTGATATCAAGGCTGCCCTATCGTTGGACAGGACAGCCTCCCTGGATGCCAATGGTTCCAGTTTACCTAAAAGCACAGGAAAGCAACGTGTTAATACACGCAGTTTCCTGTTGATCGACATTGTATCGAAAGCTAAAATTAAATGCCACCAGCGTCGTATTTGTCGCCGGTATTTCTTGTGTAACGCCGCAGCTACACGCCATAGAAAAAAGTCGACTGCCTTATTCGGGGCTCACGTATTCAGGCTGATTGGAAGGCAGGTTCTGACGACGAAATGCACGCGCGTTCCAGAGCGCCTGCTTTCGGACAGCGTGATGGATACTCGCGTTGACCTCGTAGCCGATTAACAGAACGATGGTTACAAGTTGAACCCAGACCATGATCGCGATCAATACACCAATGGATCCGTATACTTTGTTGTACGTTCCATAGTTAGTGACGTAATACGAAAACCCGTATGAAACAGCAAGTATCAACAGCGTGGCAAGGAAGGAACCGATTGAAAAGAAACGCCAGTTATAGTGGATCGCCGGACCGAAATAGTACAAAGTGGATATTGCAAGAAAGAATACGATGAAGATCACAACAAAACGAAGCACGAACAGTAACGAGACCGTATAACTGTTCAGATTCAAACCGATGTCATGGATGTGCGTCATCGCATATTCCAGAGCCAGTTGGCCGACAACCAGAAGGATTATTGCAAGAAACAAAACGACAGCCAGATTAAATGTGAGGGCAGTGGCGATCAATCGGGTTTTGAAGCCACTACGGTTTTCAATGGTGCGATAGCATGCGTTGAAGGCGCGCATCAATGCCATTGTACCGTTTGTGGAAAGGTAAACGGAAAACAAAAACCCAAGAGACAACAGACCCCCGCGTTGGTTGCTCACAATGTCGAGTACCGTGGATGAAACCGTTTCAAACATGTTGGGCGGCATCTGCGTACCCAGAAATTCCATGATGGAGTCTTTATTCACCTCGGGAAAGAACGCGCTCACGTAGGGGATAAGCGTGAACAAAAAGATTATCGCCGGGAAGATCGCGAGGAGGAAGTTGTAAGCCACACCGTTTGCCCTGTCGAGAATCTCGTCGTCGGTGAGATTCTGTATGAACAACTTCAGGATTTTGTAAAGCGAAACGTTTTCATATTTCCGGAACTTCACCCGCTTAAGCCAGGTGATCAGAAGTCGACCGGGATTCCAGCGAAACAGAAACCGTTTATACTTATACTGCATTAAAAAAAGGTTCGAGAATCTGCTCCATGGCCTGTGGTGGCCGACATGGCCTGTTCGTCTTTCGATCTACGAAGGCCAGCAGCGTTTCGCCCTGGTTTATGAGCTTCTTCTCTTCATTATAAATGTCGTATTCAAATTTAATACGAACTCCGGGTTTTTCGCGGATGGTTGTCACGATTGTGAGCAGTTCGTCGTAACGGCCGGGGGCCAGAAAACGCGATTTGTTTTCCAAAACCGGCATAATCACGCCCATATCCTCGATTTCGCGATATGTCAGACCAAGTTTCCTGAGACTCTCAACCCGCGCGACTTCATAGTACATGGCGTAGTACCCGTAATACACATATCCCATTTGATCGGTTTCCGCGTACCGGACCCGCACGGTCGTCTCTGATTGATACATCTTACTTTTTCTTGAGCTTCGCTTTTTGTTGTTCGATGGTGAGTGCACGCTGATATTTCGCGGCATTTCGCATATGTTCGCGGTAGTCGTGCGTAAAGTTGTGCCGACCGGAAAAATCTTCCTTCGCACACATGTACAGATATTTTGTGTCCGGGTGATTGAGTACCGCGTCGATGGAGTTAATGGTAGGCATGTTTATCGGTCCCGGTGGCAGGCCCGTGTTTCGGTAGGTGTTGTAGGGAGAGTCAATTTCCTTGTGTTCGTTTAGCACGCGCTTCAGCGAAAAATCGCCGACGGCAAAAACAAGCGTCGGATCAGCCTGCAGCGGCATCCCCGTTTTAAGACGGTTCATATAAAGGCTGGCAATGAGTGGTGCCTCGTCGGCACGAACGCTTTCAGCCTGAACAATCGATGCGAGCACCGACACTTCCATCGGCGTCAGTCCTGTTTGTGTCGCCTTTGCAAGACGCTCTTCGTTCCAGAATTTTTCGTACTCGTCGTACATGCGTTCGACAAGCTGATCGGCAGATACGTTGTAATACACTTCATACGTGTTGGGTATGAACATAGCGATGACGTTGTCTTTGTTGAATCCATACGAATTGTCGCGCGCAAAATTGAGGAGTGCTATCTTGAATTCGTCGGGAGTCATTCCGAGGTTCTTCGTAATCTTTTCAGCGAGGTCGTCGATCAGCCGGACATTATTAAAGGTGATTTTCACCGCATTGTTGTTACCCAGCCGCAACGTGCGGATAGCTTCCAGGTTGGTCATGTTTGATCGCAGCATGAACTTGCCGGGCTTCACGCGTTCGTCATAATCCATCAGCCGCGCAAGGAAGCTGAACGAAATGAGATCGTTCACATAACCGCCTTCATGAAGTTGCTGTTGAACATCTTTGAACGTTGCGTTGTTCCTAATGATGAGAGCACGGTCGGGTTTTTCTACCAGAATATTAGGTGTATATACGATCTGGTATCCATAAAAAACAAAGGATATTCCAAGGATCGCGACTACGAGAAAGAGAATCAGACGTTTACTGGGCCTCATACCACATAAAAAGATGTCAAAATTACAAAATTGATTTCACAATGTTTTACCACCTTTGCGCTCACGCATCCTGAAGACGTCATATGTCTGCCACGTTAATATCCATACATCCCGGAAATCCTGAAGAACGCAAGATCAATCAGGTTGCAGAGGTGCTGCGAAACGGCGGTATCGTTATCTATCCGACTGACACGATTTATGGTATCGGATGTGACCTCATGAACCGGAAAGCAGTCGAAAGGCTGTGTCGCGTGCTCGGAATCAAACCCCAGAAACTCGACCTTTCGTTCATTTGCCAGGACCTGAGTCACGTCTCACTTTACGTGAGAAGGATGGATACGCCTGTGTTCAAACTGTTAAAAAAAGCGTTGCCGGGTCCATACACCTTCATCCTCGAGTCGAGCAGCAAAGTTCCAAGGATACTCGAAATCAACAAAAAAACGGTTGGTATCCGCATACCGGATCACCCCATCCCGCTTGCCATCGTCGCTGCTTTAGGCAATCCCCTGATTACGTCGTCGATCAAGGACGATGATGAAATCAAGGTTTATACGACCGACCCTGAGGAAATTTACGAGGATTTTAAGCATCAGGTTGACCTGGTAATCGACGGCGGCGTGGGCAATAACGTGCCTTCAACAGTAGTCGATTGTACAGGCTCAGATTTCGTCATCGTCAGGGAGGCGGCCGGAGACATCGGGCAATTTCTGTAACAGCGACAGACCATAAAAACCAAACGGCCTTTCTCTTTAAATAAGAAAATGGTCAATTCCCTGAAAATGCGTTTTTGACCTTACATTCCTGCTGCCTACTTTGGCGCGCATGTCCGGACTGACATTCGTTTCTGAACTTCACTATCTTCCTTCGGTTGCATTCTTCGCCGCCATCCAGGATGCATCGGTTCTGATGGTGGAGCGTTGTGAACATTTCGAGAAGCAGAGTTATCGCAATCGTTGTTATATCAATACACCACACGGAACCATCACCATGGTCATTCCGTTAACAGGCAAACACGGAAAGACACGGATCGACGAAGTCAGGATTGACTATGGTCAGAAGTGGTTGAATAATCACTGGCGGACGATCAGTTCATCGTATGGCAAAGCACCGTTTTTCGAATACTATGCGGATGACCTTCATGGTGTCCTCAACCGGCGGCACGAATTTCTTTACGATTTGAACCTGGAACTGCTGACAATGTGTCTACGCTGGCTCCGCCGGGAGATCGGGATTCGGGAAACTTTGTCGTATGAGAAAGAATATCCGACTGACATTTACGACATAAGAAACAGGATACATCCAAAGGATACCGCGTATATCAATCGGATCTACCAACCTATACCCTACTACCAGGTTTTTGGCAACTCATTTGCAGACAACCTCAGCAT
>JAEZDW010000238.1 GCA_023417955.1 Bacteroidota bacterium | reverse complement strand
CCCCTACAGCGATACTGAGCATTTCGAGCATAAGTCCTGAGTCGCAGGCCGTCCGAAAACTAGAATTAAGGTTTGAAATTAACAATGTAGGGTGTTGAAACTGGCAGACAAGCCCTCCGGTCTCGGGGGTGGAGGTAACGGGATAAAACACCAGACGCCTGATCCGAAACAAGCTGCGGCAAGTTCCGGATCAGGATGGTGTCTAACTGCTCCGTGAAGGTTCGAAGCCTTCCCCTACAGCAATGCTTCATTTCAGGTGATTGAAATTGAAGTTTAAATCGTGTAAGTGCAGAACCCGGCTACCGGGAAGGAACGTGGAGAGGGGATAAGTTCTGATCGTCCAGTGTCCACGCACCGAACAGATCAAAATTTTTGCCCTGAGCCACGAAGAAGGTTCGAATCCTTCTCTTACAGCTAGCTCAGTTTAGGTTAATGAGTTATTCAGAGCTGCCCATCTTTTTCCCGGTAGATGGCCGGGAAGGATGGGTTTTTTTATTGCCGCGCTATTGATTTCAAGCAGAACAATCGTTTGCTTTGGAAAACGACTTTGCGAAATTTGAGATTATGAATGAGTTTCCGTGGCTGAAAAATTACCCTCAAGGCGTAGATAAAACGATCAACCTTTACGATTACCCGTCGTTACTGCATCTGCTCGATGAAAAAATGAGCAAGTTCGCCGACCGGGTTGCGTTCGAAAACATGGGTGTTACACTCACCTACAAACAGGTTGATGAGCAATCGAGAAACTTCGCCGCCTACCTTCAGCACATCGGATTGAAGAAAGGTGACCGTATCGCGATTCAAATGCCCAACCTACTACAGTTCCCAATCGCATTCTTTGGCGCACTCCGGGCTGGTCTTATCGTCGTAAACACAAACCCGCTTTACACGCCACGCGAAATGGAACATCAGTTTCGCGACGCCGGCGCAACGGCTATCGTTATCGTCGCAAATTTTGCATCGAATCTTGAAAAGATCATTGGTAATACTTCAATCAAACACGTGATCCTTACCGAACTGGGCGATATGCTCGGTACGCTCAAAGGCACACTCGTGAACTTTGTTGTGAAGCAGGTAAAAAAGATGGTTCCCGCCTATAAACTTCCTCAGGCGGTGCGCTTCCGTGATGCATTGCGCAAGGGAGCTGCTTCGCAATACACAAGACCGGAATTAGGCCTGGAAGATATAGCAGTGTTGCAATACACCGGCGGAACTACCGGTGTTTCAAAAGGTGCGCAATTGTCTCATGCCAATCTGATTGCGCACAACGCTATGATTATTCAGTGGTTCAAACCCTATATGACCAGGAACCGGAATGACATAATCATTACAGCAATACCGATGTATCATATTTTTGCGCTTACCGTAAATGGTTTTCTGATGTTCAGTATGGGCGTGAAAAACGTGCTGATTACAAATCCGCGTGATATGCCGGGCTTTGTGAAAGAACTGAGAAAACATAAGTTTACGATCGTCACCGGGGTCAACACGCTTTTCAATGGACTGCTCAACAATCCTGATTTCAAAACGCTGGACTTCAGTGCACTTCACGGTGCTGTCGGCGGAGGAATGGCTGTCCAGGACGCGGTGGCAAGAAAGTGGCAGGAGGTGACCGGCAAACCGCTTGTCGAGGGTTACGGGCTTAGTGAGACCTCGCCGGTACTTTGTTGCAATCCGTTAGACGGCACACACCGGATGGGGACAATCGGACTGCCCATGCCAAGTACGGAGGTTGCTATTTTTGATGATGCGGGTAATATGTTGGCGCAGGGCGAAGTTGGAGAAATCTGCGCGCGCGGCCCTCAGGTTATGAAAGGCTACTGGCAAAAAGACAATGAAGGCGTATTCTTTCCGGGAGGCTGGTTCCGCACGGGTGACATCGGTTGTATGGATGAAGATGGCTTCTTCAGGATTGTTGACCGTAAGAAAGACATGATCAAGGTCTCCGGATTCAATGTATTCCCGAACGAGATCGAGAACGTGATTGCTGAACATCCAAAGGTACTGGAGGTTGCTGCAATCGGAGTTCCCGATGTAAAGTCCGGCGAAGTGATCAAGGTCTTCGTTGTGAAAAAAGACGAGTCGCTGACAGAAGAGGAACTCAGGAAATTTTTCCATGAAAATCTTACGAACTATAAATGCCCGCGGCACGTCGAATTCAGGAAGGAATTACCGAAAACGAATGTAGGCAAGATATTGCGCCGTGCATTGAAGGAAGAAGCGCCCGCAGTATAGTCAAATCACAGGCAAGCAAGATAAAATCATGATCGGCTTTTTTGAACATCAGTATCTTTCGTACAAGAAGAACCACATACGCAATCTGCTGGCACTGGCGAAGATTGACGGGCACATGCACGAAAAGGAGGTAGCCCTGCTCTTCAAAATTGGAAAACGATATGGATTGAAAGACCGTCAGGTGGAGGAGTTGATTGATTCTGAAGAACCGTTCACACTGAATGTTCCTGACAATCACAACGACCGCATGAATCTTTTGTATGATCTGATTCTAATGGTGTATGCGGATGAAGTCGTTGACGATCATGAGATAAAGTTTTGTGAAGACGCCGTAGTTCAGTTCGGAATGCGAAAGGAACTTATTGGATGGTTACTCGGCGTTTTCGAAAAAGGCTCGCCGCCTCACCCGGATGATTGGGAAGAAATCAAAAAAACAGCGGCAAAAAAATTCAGTATCAATTCATTGGAAAGTTGAGTAAGCAATAACAGCAGGGCTCTTAACCGCTATTAGCATCCTCGTGACCACTAGAAGAGCACGATTCCAAAGAAGTTTTCCAGGACGATAAAGATTGACATTACACCGAGCAGGATCGGACATGTCCATGATATCGTAAAATCGAGATACCGCCGTACAAATCTGGTCCGGAATCCCGGGTCACCCTGCTCGAGTTCTTCATGCATATTGAAGAGTTTCCAGCGATAGCGAATAAACAGACACATTAGGCATCCTCCAATCGTGAGCAGAAGGTCACTCATATCAGATATAAAGGTCAGAAAATCCCTGCCGCCGTAGAACGCAAGGCGATTCAATGACTCAATCATGCCCTGGCTCACCATGCTAGGCAACCCGGCCAGAAAGATGAACAGGGCAAGCGCCCAAACAACAGCCTTGCGCGGATATTTCTTCTGGTCGACAAAATAAGCAACAGGTACTTCAAGCAGCGAAACAGTTGAAGTTAGTGCAGCAAAACATAGAAGGAGGAAGAAAGATCCACCTATCAAACGCCCGATAATCGGACCCATGTCTACAAATACTTTAGGGAGTGCGATAAAAACGAGCTCTGGTCCGCGGGTAGTCGGATCAATATTTTGCGAAAAGACAAGTGGGAATACCATTAATCCGGCAAGGAACGCCACGGAAGAATCTGCAACGGAAATTATCGATGCTGAACTACTGATCTTTTGTTCTTTTCCGAGGTAGGAACCATAGGTGATCAATGCTCCCATTCCCAATGACAACGAGAAGAACGATTGCTTCAGTGCCGCGGAAATGGTTCCCATACTTATTTCGTCGAATTCCGGGACAAGATAGAACTCCACGCCGGCCATTGCGTTTGGCAACGTCAGGCTATAGACGATCAGTCCAATGAGGATGACATAAAGCGAGGGCATCATTATCTTGTTCGCAGCCTCGATCCCTTTCTGAATACCCTGACTGACAATGAAGGCAGTCAGTCCCATGAAAACCATAGAAAAAACAAGGTTCGAATAGGAGAATCCTTCCCAGCTGGAAAAGTCGATTATGTCATTGACGAACGTAGAGAAGAATGCACTGAAGTCGGAATGATTAAGGAGGTCACCAAAAGTGATATTTAGGAAGTACCCAAATGCCCATCCGGCAACTACATTGTAAAATGAGAGTATCAGAATACCTGCAAAGATTCCCATGAATCCGAGCCAACCCCATCGCTGACCACCAAATCGTGCATAGGACCCAAAAGCGTCGCGTTGTGCGGCCCGCCCGATTGCTACTTCGCCAACCATTACGGGATAACAAAGAAGGAATATGCAAAACAGGTAAATGATTAGAAACATGGCACCGCCATTCTGGCCAGCCAGATACGGGAATCTCCAGATGTTTCCGAGGCCGACTGCTGAGCCGGCTGCCGCTAAGATGAATCCGACCCGGCCGGAAAAACTACCTCTGTTTGCCATGCGCTTCCTTTGGTTGTAGTGGATAAAGCCGCCAAAATAGAGCGAATCTTGAAAAATTCAAACAACTGAGGGATGGTTGGTGTCAGCTTCTCAATTTTGCGAATCAGAAGCGCAACATTTTCAGGCAAAATCACATTTATGTTAATATCAGGTCAGGAGTGACGGCATTTTTTTTAAGTTAGCTTCTGTTAACTTGTTACCTGAATGGAGCGCGATATGGATGAATTTAGAAAATTAACGACACAGGAGAAGGCACTACGAATAAACTTATCCAAATCGATTTACGGTTCTTTCGCCGAGATTGGAGCCGGTCAGGAAGTTGCGGCGAACTTTTTTAAGGTAGGAGGGGCGTCAGGCACTGTCGCGAAAACAATGTCTGCATACGACATGAAGTTCAGTGACGCCATCTACGGACACACGGACCGTTATGTCTGCGAAGAACGTCTGATCCGGATGCTCGACCATGAATATGTTCTTCTTCCGGAGCGACTACCTCATCGAATTGAAACGACGCGTTTTTTTTCCTTTGCTGATACTGTTGAGAGCCTGAATTTTGAAAGGACTAACCAGGGCCATGGCTGGATCGGACTGCGATTTCAGTTGACGCCGAAGAGCGAACCAAATGATTGTATCATTCACGTCAAAATGCATGATACTGATCCCCTGCAACAACAGCTCGCGCTCGGCATCGTGGGCGTTAATATGATCTATTCCTGCCTTTTTCTTCGCGACCCAGAGCAGATACTCATGGGGTTACTCGACGGCCTCACTATGCGCCGGGTTGAAATTGACATGTTTAGAATTTCAGGACCTGACTTCAAACACGTTGACAACAGGCTCATGGCGCTTAAGCTTGTAAAGAACGGGTTCACAAAAGCAGCGATGTTCGGTCCGGATGGCGATGTAAAACAACCTTCGGATGAACTTTATAAGAAGAATGTCCTGGTATTGCGCGGCAGGTTCAGACCACCCACCCATGTGAACGTCGATATGCTCCTGGCCTCGCGACGCCATTTCAAAAAAGAACCCGATGTTGACAAAAACAAAATTGTGCTGATCACAGAACTCACACTCAATGATCTCAGCGCAGACGGCAACATTGATGAAACCGATTTCCTCCACCGTGCTGACATTATTTGTTCCCTTGGCCAGAATGTGCTGATCTCAAATTATTATGAGTATTACCGGTTGGTCGACTACCTTTCAAAGATTACCAAAGGCAAGAAGATTGGTATCATTTTGGGCATCAACGCGCTTCAGAAGGTTTTTGACGAAAAAACCTATGAGAATATAAGGGGTGGAATACTGGAATGCTTTGCGTCGTTATTTGGCACGAACGTAAAGCTATATATCTACCCCGCACTTGACAAAGATGGCAAGTCACTGTGCACATTAAAGAATTTTGAACTCGACCTCCCTGAGCATCTCAAGAATTTGTTTCGTTACCTGATGGATAACAACAAAATGGAGGATGTTCGAAATGCAAATATCAAACACTTGCACATTATTTCGGACAACGTGTTGGCTATGATTCGCAAAAACGAACCTGGTTGGGAGAAGTTTGTGCCTTTTAAGGTGTCGGAAGCGATAAAGAAGCACGGGCTGTTTGATTATCGCGATACGAAAGACGCGGCGCAAGTCACACCAATGAGCTGACATGGTTTCAAAATCCTCAGAAGACCTTGGTAAATTATTACTGCGATTAACGTGTGGTGGTCTGGTGCTGCCACATGGCGCGTTTAAGATATTTGTGGAGATTGATTCCATCAAAAATATGGTTGCAGCAGCGGGGTTGCCGCCATTTCTTGCCTATGCCTCCATCATCGGGGAGTTTGTCGCGCCTTTGTTTCTCATAGCAGGGTGGAAGTCGCGTCTTGCTGCCCTGATTATTGCTTTTAATATGCTTGCCGCGATTTTGATCGCGCACCGGGATATTATTCTTAGTGTGAACAATTTCTGGGGTTGGATGATTGAACTTAATATGTTCATCCTGATGACAGGTGTGGCAGCTTTTTTTCTTGGCGCCGGGAAATACAGCCTGAGCCGCGGAAAAGGGCGATGGGACTAATTCTGCGGTTTCTCTAACGTCGCGAAGTATCGCTTTGCTTCCTTCATTACTCTTGGCGCGAGCAGAAATCCTGAAATCATCGTGGGAAAGGCCATAAGCGCGTAGGCGACATCAATGATGTTCATGACGTCTTGCATGGACAAGATAGCACCTATAATAATCGTCACGAGGTAGAAATAGTTGTAATAACCTCCAGCCTGTACGCCTGCCAAAAACGACATTGCTTTGCTTCCATAGTAACTGTACGAAAAGAGTGACGTGATCGCGAAGAAAAATGCACACGTCAGCAGAATCCATCGGCCGGGTTCGCCGAGCGCGAGCGCGAACGCATTTGTCGTGAGCGTTACTCCATTTGCTTCGGTAGTTCTCCAGACATCAGTAACAAGAATTGCCAGCGCAGTCAGCGTACATACCACTAAGGTATCAATAGCAGGACTCATCATGGATACAAGTCCCTCACGGATCGGCTGCGTACTCTTCGATGCCCCGAGGGCCATTGGTGCAGTTCCAATTCCAGCTTCGTTTGAAAACGACGCTCTTCGTACACCTGCTACAATCAAACCTCCCATTACTCCACCCAGGGCAGGACTACCCCGGTAGTTGTCGGCAGTGAATGCATCCGTAATGATCATAAGAAAATACTCAGGCACCTTCTCTGCATTAATCGCTAAAACAGCCGCAACGGATACAAAGTAGAGGACGATCATGAGCGGGACCATCTTTCCGGCCCAACGGCCGATTCGCTGAATCCCGCCAAGAATAACAAACCCCGATGTGAGCATGAGCACGATTCCAATGGCAAACTTGTGCGTGTCGATTTGAAAACCGGCAATCTTAAATGAGGCAGCCTTAAGCCCCAAAGAAGACAGGCCGATATCGTAAATTACCTGTGTTAGCTGATTGGCCTGAAATATTGGAAGGCATCCGACCATGGCACACAGGCAGAACAGCGTTGCCAAAGGTTGCCATGAGCGCGACAAGGCTTCTCTGATCACGTACATCGGGCCACCTTGTATTTGTCCGGCGGAATCCGGACCGCGGTACATAACGGCGAGGCTACTGGTGAAGAAGTTTGTTGACATGCCCACAAAAGCCGTGATCCACATCCAGAACAGCGCGCCTGGGCCGCCAATATTAATTGCAGCCGCAACGCCTGCGATGTTTCCCATACCAACCGTGGATGCCAGAGCGGTACTTAATGCTTCATATGCATTGATCTGACCGGGATCGTCAGGATTGTTATATTTTCCGCGCAGGATTGCGATCGCATGACCAAAATAGCGATAGGGAATAAACCGTGAGTAGAGCAAAAAAAACAGACCACCAAGGATCAGCAGGAACAATACGGGTGTCCAGACTCCGGTGGCAATGCTTGAAATAAGATCACTCATCAGTAGTTCGCGCGTTATCCTAATTACTCAGGCGTGCAAAATAGGGTTTATTTTGGTTTTCACCGGGCGTGGGAGCGATGCATTCTAGAAATTATATATACGGCTCCATCAGAAATTTGCGCGGAGTTTTCCCCGGGAGACGGCCATCCAGTTCGCAAGCTGATAAAGCAATCTTGCCCCTACGTTGGCATCCCATTCGGATTGTGGACCGGGTGCTACTTCATTCAAATCAAATCCGATTATCCGCCTGCCTGCCGCGACAATTTTTTTCAAAAGGTATAACGCTTGTTGAAAATCAAGTCCGCCCGGCACGGGAGTGCCTGTGCCAGGACAAAATCTTGGATCCAGACCGTCAATGTCGAAACTGATGTAAACATTCTCCGGTAACGCGGAAACAATCTTGCTACAGATCTCATCCCAGCCTACACCATTATACGTGCCCTCCTTCAGATCCTGATCAAAGAAAGTGACTATTCGACCGCGTGAACGTTCGATGAACTGCATTTCTTCTTCACATAAATCGCGAATACCTACCTGTACCAGTTTTGTTACGGCACGAATTTTCATGGCGTTGTGCATGATCGAAGCGTGTGAGTTCGTAAAGCCCTGATACGACTTACGAAGATCGGCATGTGCATCGATTTGAAGAATTCCAAAACGTGAATAGAACTCGGGCAAGGCACGAAGGAAGCCAAGGGGAGTACTGTGATCACCACCAAGCAAACCCACCATCTTGCCATCGCGCATCAATCGAGTCACGGTGCTCTTGACGTAAATGTTCAGGTTTTCACAAGCCTCGTTGATTTTTCTAAGAAGAGGATCATCGTCGACAATATCATGTGATTCCAGGCGCGAGACATAATGTTTTGTGAGTTCACGCAAACGTGAACTTTCATCCACGAGACTGTGAGGCACTGGAAGCATACTCACGCCCAGCTGCCATGCATTGGGAATATCTTTTAAAAACAGATCGACCTGCAACGACGCATCGAGAATTGCTTCAGGCGCTCGTGAGGTACCTGTGTTGTATGATACGGTGACCTCCCAGGGAACAGGCACGACAATCAACGAAGCAGTTTCCGGAGTAAACGGCAAACCAAACAAGTTTCCTTTTACCCCTGAACCATTGGGATCAAATGTTGATGGGGAATATTGCGGATTTGAAATAAGATTCATTCAGTTGAAGACCGATCGGGATGCTTAGAAAGCGATGTACCGAATGAATTCGCCGCTGCCTGCGGTAACCTCGCTCCAGGATCCGGTGTTAAACTGAATAATCGCCATGCCCGCCGGCACAAGCTCACCGATCTCTGCTTCTGTCAGATACTCAGCAACATATGAAACCGCCGGGTTGTGTGCGACGCACAAAACCTGCTGAAGTTTGTCATCAAGTTGCGTAACAAATTGAAACAGAATACGCGTACTGGCCTCATATAAATCATCCTGAATCGATAAATGGTCGCGATTAAAGCCGATGGCGTCGGCAACGATGCTCGCAGTAGCTTTCGCCCGTTCGGCGGTGCTGCAGAAAATACTGTCCGGAAAAGTTTTTTGCTCACGAAGGTAGCTTCCGATCTGAAGCGCCTGCTTGATTCCTTCAGGAGTCAGTTCACGTTGAAGGTCGGTTTGACCGTGCTGTTTCTCAGCACTTTGGGCGTGTCGGAGCAAATAGAGGTACCTTGGCATAAAAACGGAATTAAGGTGTCCTGATGCAGGGTTCAGGGATTCAATATTAATATGTGAAATTTGATTTTTTAAAAATTTCCTGATATTTGGACCTTTTGAACCCATTGAGGCATGTCGAAAAACCTTGTAATTGTTGAGTCCCCGGCTAAAGCGAAAACCATTGAAGGGTATCTGGGAAAGGATTTTAAAGTAGCTTCCAGCATGGGGCATATCCGGGATTTGCCGAAAGGTGGAGATGCAATTGATATTGAAAATGATTTTGAACCTACGTACGAAGTAAGCCCTGACAAAAAGGACGTAATTCAGAAATTAAAAAAATTGGCTGAGGACGCGGAACTGGTCTACCTCGCAAGCGATGAAGACCGTGAGGGTGAGGCGATTTCCTGGCACCTTAAAGAGGTCCTCGATCTCAACGACCGAAAAACACGCCGCATTGTATTTACAGAAATTACCAAGAAGGCAATTCTCAGTGCTATTGAAAGCCCACGTAGCATTGATATAGACCTGGTCAATGCGCAACAGGCGCGCCGTGTGCTTGACCGGTTGGTGGGTTATGAATTGTCACCAATCCTTTGGAAAAAAATAAAGACGGGTTTATCTGCGGGACGCGTTCAATCGGTGGCCGTTCGATTGGTTGTCGAACGCGAACGTGAGATCAACGAATTCCAGGCAAAGTCTTCATTCAAAGTAAACGCGACCTTCCTGCTCGATAATGGCCGAACTCTGGTTGCCGAGTTATCCCAGCGGTTCGATACCGAGGAGGAAGCAATGAAGTTTCTCGAGTCCTGCAAGGGAGCGAAGTTTTCAATTTCCGACTTACAAACTCGTCCATCGAAACGATCACCTGCGCCGCCGTTCACAACGTCAACGCTTCAACAGGAGGCAGCTCGAAAACTGGGCTTTTCTGTAATCCAGACAATGACCGTAGCCCAGAAGTTATACGAAGCCGGTAAGATCAGTTATATGCGTACCGACAGCGTCAACTTGTCTGACGAAGCGCGCAATGGTGCTATGGCGCAAATCAAATCCGCATTCGGAAAGGAGTACGTCGAACCGCGTCAATTCAAAACCAAATCGTCTTCGGCACAGGAAGCGCACGAAGCCATTCGTCCTACAGATTTTTCAGTAATGGATCCGGGGATGGACCGTAATGCAGTAAGGCTGTATGATCTGATTTGGAAGCGCGCGATTGCGTCACAAATGGCGGATGCTGAACTCGAAAAGACAACTGCAACAATTGCAATTTCCACAAGTCCGCTCACGTTGGTAGCAACGGGAGAGGTTGTGAAATTTGACGGATTCCTTAAGGTTTATATGGAATCCCAGGACGACGATGAAGAAGCAGAAAATAGCAAAGTGCTTCCGCCGTTGAACGTGGGACAGCGACTCGATCTTGATGAGCTTGTAAGTAAACAGGTTTTCAGCAGGCATCCACCGCGTTACACGGAAGCAAGTCTTGTCAAAAAACTGGAGGAACTCGGAATTGGTCGTCCTTCAACATATGCCCCTACAATCACCACCGTACAAAAAAGAGGCTATGTTGTTAAGGAAGCGCGTGAAGGTGTCGAACGGAAATATGTCGTTCTTTCGCTAAAGAACGATAAGATAAATCGTGCAGAGGAATCAGAGATTACCGGAGCTGAGAAGAACAAACTCTTCCCTACTAATACGGCGATGATCGTTACGGACTTTCTCGTTGAACACTTTCCTGATGTAACGGACTTCTCTTTCACCAGTGAAATAGAACAGGAATTCGACGAGATCGCCAGCGGAAAACTCGACTGGAAAAAAATGATTCACAACTTTTATCGGCCATTCCACAAGAAAGTGGCGGTGACGGAAAAAGTTGAGCGTTCATCAGTTGGTCGCAGTCGTGAATTGGGTGTTGATCCCAAAAGTGGTAAGAAAGTTTACGCAAAACTTGGACGATTCGGCGCCTACGTTCAAATCGGTGAAAATCCCGACGACAACGGTGGCGAAAAACCCAAATTCGCAAGTCTGCGCCCTGGCCAATTCATTGAGAGTCTTACGCTGGAGGATGCAATGGAATTGTTTAAAATGCCGCGTGATCTTGGTGAGTTTGAAGAAAAGCCGGTAATCGTAAATATCGGCCGATTCGGTCCTTATGTGTTGCACGATAAAAAATTCGTAAGTATTCCGAAAGGAGAGGACCCTTACGAAATCAGCCTGGAGCGTTCCGTAGAGCTTATTGAAGCAAAACGGATCGCCGATGCAAATAAGCTAATCAAGGCGTTCGAAGGACATCCTGATGTGCAGGTGCTCAATGGAAGATTCGGCCCCTACATCAAGGCGGGCAAGAAGAACGTGAAGATTCCGAAAGGAAAAGAGCCGGCCTCCCTGACGATTGAAGAATGCCTGGCTTTGGCAGAGGCAACGCCGGAAAAGAAAGGCAGGTTTGGACGTCGCATCGCGGAACCAGCGAAAGCGCAGTCTAGTGAGGCAGCGAAGCCCGCCAGAAAGGTTGCCGCGAAGAAGGCAGCGAAGAAATCAGCTGCTAAAAAATCCGCGGCGAAAAAGGTAGCAAAGAAGGCATCTTCCGCGAAAGCTGGTAAAACGGCAAAGAAGGCAACGCCGAAGAAAACCACAGCAACGAAAAAAGCGAAAACCACTGCAAAGAAGGCGAAGCCTGCAAAAAAGAAGACATCCACGCGCTGATTGTGGAGGATGTTTTCATTGACGCGCCAATATCACAACGCGACAGATTTCCTGAAATAAAAGCGACGTGAAAAAACTCGTAGTACTTACCGGCGGTGGTATCAGTCAGGAGAGTGGCATCCCTACTTTCCGTGACGCCAACGGCCTTTGGG
>JAEZDW010000145.1 GCA_023417955.1 Bacteroidota bacterium | reverse complement strand
GTTTACGTTACTTAGTAAACGTCTCCCATGAAAAAATCACTACTCGTCATATCGCTGTTAGCCGTAGCGCTTACAATCCTGTCGTTTACCCGCCCGGCGGAACGCTACTTCGAGATTGCCAAAAACCTTGACATTTTCGCCACCCTGTTTAAGGAGGTTAATGCGATGTATGTCGACGAAGTGAATCCGAATGAATTGGTACGCACGGGCATTGATGCCATGCTTGCGTCACTCGATCCTTACACCAACTACATTCCCGAGGACGAGGTTGAGAACTACAGAACGATGAACACCGGTCAATACGGTGGTATCGGGGCAGTTACCCGGGAAATCGGAAACCGGACCGTGGTGACCATGATTATGGAAGGCTTCAGCGCGCAAAAAGGCGGACTTCGAATTGGTGATGAAATTATTAAGATCGATAACGTAGACCTTAGCAGGCTTACGCGCGAGCAGGCTGGCCACCTTATGAAAGGGCAGCTGGGAACAAAAGTCTCGCTGACGGTAAAGCGGTATGGCGCTTCTGAACCAATAACGCTTACGTTTACCCGCGAAAAAATCAAGGTCAATAATGTGCCGTTTTCAGGAATGGTCGGCGGCGACGTAGCATATATCCAACTCAGTGATTTTACTCCGGATGCTGCGCGCGAAGTAAAGAACTCCCTCGCCGCACTTCGTGAAAAGGGAGCGAAGAGTGTTATCCTCGACCTCCGTGGTAACCCCGGGGGGCTGCTCCTCGAAGCCGTGCATATTGCAAATCTGTTTATTCCGAAAGGAAAACTTGTTGTCAGTACCAAGGGAAAGATTCCAGAGCACAACCTTAATTACGAAACACAAAACACACCGCTGGATGATCAGATGCCTGTTGCAGTGCTGATCAATCGCGGAAGTGCGTCAGCCTCAGAGATAGTGGCGGGAACGCTGCAGGATTATGATCGCGGTGTAGTCATCGGCGAAAAGTCATACGGGAAAGGCCTTGTACAAATTAATCGTCCTCTCTCCTACAACTCGCAACTTAAAGTTACTACGGCCAAATACTATACTCCCACCGGCCGATGCATTCAGGTGCTGGATTACACTCACCGGCGCGATGATGGAAGCGTAGGCTCAATTCCCGACTCACTTAAAAAAGCCTTTAAGACACCTAACGGAAGGGTTGTGTATGACGGCGGTGGTATTGAGCCGGATGTCAAAACGGTTCCCATCGAAGCGCATCCACTAACCCAGGTACTGTTTGAAAAAGGATTTCTTTTCGACTTCGCTACCCAATACGTTCACAAGCTGAAGGACTCTGTCGACGCGAAACAATTCAGGTTATCGGATGAAGGTTACAACGAGTTCGTAGCGTTCATGAAAGGCAAAGAATATCCATATAAGACTCAGGCGGAACAGGAGATTGAACAATTTATCGAAGAGGCTAAAAAGGAACGCTATTTCAATGAGTACAAATCTCAGGTCGAGCAGGTCTACAACCGCATTCTCCAAAGTAAGAAGAACGACCTGAATCTTTACAAGGATCAGATTCGCATGCTGTTGGAAGACGAAATCGTATCGCGTTATCATCTTGAGCGCGGTAGTGTGGAATCGCGTTTCAAATACGACAACGACGTATCAGAAGCGATCAAGATACTCCATGACAAGTCACGTTATGACGGTATCCTGATCGCGCAGAAATAATCAACACCGGTTTTCGGTTAATGCGCTTAATTTGTCAAGTTCCTGCCGGAGCATTCATTTTATTTTCTCTGCTGCTGCAAGGCTGCTACTCCTTTCGTGAACCACCAAAGGCAATCCATAAGTACTTTAAGGATCACAACGTTCAAGGACGAATTGACCATTACACGGCGCTCAATCGAAAAATGTATTATGCCGAGGCAGGAGCACATGGGAAACCGATCGTGGTTTTCGTTCACGGATCTCCCGGGTCACTCAGCGCGTTCATTCCTTTTCTCACGGACTCACTCCTTTTACAGCGGGCATTACTCATCACTGCAGATCGACCCGGCTTCGGATATTCGGGATATAAGTTAGCGGAGCCATCTCTTGATCGGCAATCTGCAATCCTCAAAGCGCTTGTCGCTGAAAAGAAGTCAGGTCAGCCTGTGATCCTGGCCGGGCACTCCCTTGCAGGTCCGTTGGTTGCAAAGATGGCTGTACAGTGTCCTGACCTGGTTGACGGCATTGTAATCATTGCGGGATCGATTGACCCGGATCTCGAACCAAATGAATTATGGTTCCGCGCTCCGCTGGCAACACCCTTTCTCAGCTGGATCGTCCCGGGTGCGTTCCGGCCATCCAACGAGGAATTATACCAATTGGAACCGCAGTTGCGGGCAATGCTTCCTGACTGGAAGAAGATAACTTGCCCGGTAGTGGTCATTCACGGAAAGAAAGACCAGTTTGTCCCATTTGAAAACGTGCATTTCGCTGAGCGCTCATTGACCTCAGCACCCGTCAGGTATATCCTGGATGACGAGGCCAATCATTTTATTCCATGGACCAAACCGCAAATGATAACGGAGGCGTTACACTACTTATTGGACAACCTGACCGCCCACAACGCGGGCCTCAAACCTGTTACATCCGCCCCGGATTCGCTTGACACACTAAATGATTTGCATTAGTCCCCGCACGCGAGCGATGGTCAGACTTCTCCGTCCTTATGCGGCTGCTTTTCCGATGCCGGATACGCAGACTCCAGATCAGTATTTTTTTATGAAGCAGGTATTCTGATTACAGTCAGCGAATTTGCTTTCAGTGTAACAGTTACTTTCCTGCCTTTTACGGTGGCCTTTCCCCCCTGCGGCACAATTGTATCGGGATTTGTCAGTGAGTTGACTGCATCACCGTTGTCGCTGCTTAGTGTTATCGTCGCTGCTTCTTGTTTCAGTTTTCGTTTGCCATCAAGCCGGAGAACTGCACGTCGTTCTTCCTTGTTAACATTAACAACTTTCAGTATGACCTCTTTTGCTTTTTCATCCCAAACCGCAGAAGCGTAGAATCCATCTTGCCCTGTCACCTTCTGGCGGTTGGCCGATACGGGCAGAACGTGCGTGCCTTTGTGCACCGAAAACAATTGCTGCACATAATAATTTGGTGTTGCGTAGCTTGCCAGGTTATCGAACCAAATCAAGTCCGGTGTCCACTGCCACCCTTCGGCGTGAGCAAATAGTGGCGCATACGACGCGAGGTGCACGATGTCAGCATTTCTCTCGAGACCTGTCATGAAAGCAGCTTCACTTAGTGCACAGCGCCAGTTGTTTTTGTTATCGGGGCTTGTTGTCGCTACACTTTGCGCTGCATATTCGCCGGCAAATATTTTAGGACCATTCCGATCGTATGTATCATAACGTGTAGCATTAGCAAGAAACCATTCCGGATTGTTGTAGTAGTGCTCGTCAACAAGTTCAGCGTTCAGTTCACGAAGTTCCCGGGTCGCGTGATCGAAAAGTTCACCTGCAGGAAACGGTCCTGCACCTGAAACAAGAATCATGTTCGGGTACTTTGCCTTGATCGCCGTTGCAAATTCCTTGTAACGCTCGATGTATTCCTCTCCCCATTGTTCGTTTCCGATGCCGATAAATTTCATATTAAACGGTTCGGGGTGTCCCATTGCAGCGCGTAATGCGCCCCACTTGGTACTCGTATCTCCATTTGCAAATTCAATCAGATCAAGTGCGTCCTGAATGTAGGGACCAAGTTCATCCATAGGAACGACTTCCGCAGTATTGAACTGACAAGCAATACCACAGCTTAGTATCGGCAGCGGTTCGGCGCCGAGGTCTTCAGATAACAGAAAGTACTCATAAAATCCGAGGCCGAACGATTGAAAATAATCCGGTGTAACGCGGTGGCTGAATTCTGTGTTCCATCTGTTGATAATCATTTCGCGATCTTCAATGTTTCCGACTGTTTTCTTCCATTGATATCGCTGTGAAAGATCGCGCCCTTCAACAATACAGCCACCCGGGAATCGAAGGAATCCGGGTTTAAGATCGTAGAGCAGACTTACCAAATCCTTACGCAGGCCGTTCTTTCTGCCCTTCCATGTATCTTCCGGGAAAAGCGAAACCATGTCGATGTCAAGAACGCCCGTACCATCAAACCAAATGTTCATTGTGGCTTTTGCGTCCGTCTCCGTTGCGCGTATGGTGGCTTCGTATTGTTTCCATTCTTTCCCCGATGGCGTAATGGACGCGCTGCCAATCACGTTGCCTTGTTGTCCTACGAGTTCTATACGCAGGGTCTGGTTCCCGTCAAGTTGTGCAGCATGTACGGAGAAGCGATAGTTGTTATCCTTACGTATACCCATACCGCGAAAGCCTTCATTATTGAGGCCATATCCTTTTTCCCGGAAAACAGACACACGGGCAAAGCGCGGGTTGGAGTACTGCTCACCTCTGTTAATGACAAGCGTCTTGCCGGCATTGCTCTCGAAAGCAAAACGATCATATTGATGTTCTTTCCATCCTGTCATTGGATGCAGGAATTCGAAAGACCGGTTCTTGACAAGCTCGGCATAGACTCCACCGTCCGCAGCGAAATTGATGTCTTCAAAGAAGACACCCCACATCGTCGGTTGAATCTTTGCGCCAGGGCGGTCTGTCTGTATAACCAGTTCGACGTCCTGCGAAAATCCCGAATGTAAAATCAATACAGTTAGTAGAGCTGTGAAGAGATGGGTATGACTGAGTGGCTTCATTGATAATGATTTTTGATCAGACTCTGTACTCAGTGTACAATTTACACTTATTATAGAAATTTCAACAGAAGGGTCTGAGTGATGTGAATAAAAGTGCAGTTAAAGGAAATCGAATTTATGAAGACAAAAACAAAAGGGGCACCTGAACGGCGCCCCTCATGACCGATTGCGATATCTTTCTACGCGGTTAAGCAGCCAGGCAGAAGTAAAAGTCTATCCTATTGCAATTCCAGCACTACTACAGAGAATGGAGGAATCTTAAGCGTTACCTCATCTCCTTTTAAGCGTGCTCCTGAGAATGGCTTAGGCTCAATCAGGTTGGGCTTATCGAATGTATTGTGATCCTGAACTTTCGGTGACGACAGGATTCGCGCCTTTACATTTTTGAAATTCTTGCCGGTCAATTTGATTGCCACTTCATGGGTACGAGTCAAATCAATATTTACAAGACTGATGTGTGTGACTCCGGCATTGTTAACAGATGCTGACGCTGACAACGCAGGAAGCTTCTCATTGTTAAAGGTGTATTCCGGGCTGTTCAGCGAGAGCGGGAGAAGCTTTGCATCCTGGTGAACGTTGTACATCTCCATCACGTGGTAAGTCGGAGTGAGCAACATCTTTTCTTCGTCGGTAAGGATAACGGCTTGAAGTACATTGATTGTCTGCGCGAGGTTCGCCATGCGTACACGCTCTGCATGGTTATTAAATATATTCAGGGTAACGCCAGCAATCATTGCATCGCGCATCGTGTTCTGCTGATAAAGGAAGCCGGGATTTGTTCCTGGTTCAACGTCATACCATCCACCCCACTCGTCCACAACGAGTGCCACCTTCTTTTGCGGATCGTAGCGATCCATGATCGTTGAGTGCCGCGTAACGAGTTCTTCCATCTGGAGCGCACGCTTCATGATGGTGAAATATTGGTCTTCATCAAATCCGGTTGACGGCCCTTTCTTCGACCAGTTGATCACGGAATAGTGGTGAAGTGCAACGCCTTCGAGCAGGTTGTGCGGAACCTCACGCATAAGAACTTCCGTCCAGTGGTAGTCATCGCTGCTTGCACCAGACGCGATACGGAATATTTTCGGACCGTTGCCCCAGTCGTTCATAAA
>JAEZDW010000135.1 GCA_023417955.1 Bacteroidota bacterium | reverse complement strand
TACCTCATCGAGGAAGAGGGGCTTTTCTGTAAGGAAGACATCCGGTACGATAACCGCAGCTCCGGGCGGGATCTGAAGTTCAACGTACTTGGTTTCGTAGCCAAGATGGCTGAACTTCAGAAACGCCACATCTGGCGTTTTGGCCACCAGTTGGTAGCGTCCGCTTCTGTCGGTGAATCCGTAATCGATGAGGGATGAGTCTTTGGCATTCATCAGTATAACACTCACCTGATGAAGCGGGTTTTTGCCCGCGCTAAATACAAATCCCTGAACGGGTTGCTGACCGAAGCAATGGATCGAACAGAACCAGAGTAATAGCGCTGAATAGCTAGCGAATCGCTTCATCTTCGTATTCCAGTTCGATCCCCTTGGTGGTGGATGTCGTTCCTTCGAACTCCATTCTCGCACCACGAGGGAGTTTCGACCTGATAAACTTCTGAAGCTCCTCAAACTGCTCTGACTGGAGTTTCACGTACTCTTTTAAAGTGATGTCACGGCCATCACTGCGAAACGCAACTAGATCCTTTTTAATTGACTCGTCTCCTAATGGAACCTTAACTGAGGTCGCATGAAACATCACTTCATTTTTCTCATCCCCGACGCTTAAAATCAACCCGGGCAAGCCGCTAAATTTATATGGTCCTGCTTTCAGAGGAATCTCAGGAGCAAACCATGCCAGATATCTTCTTCCTCTAAAGTCCCCTACAGCTTTTTGAACCTTAATTCCACTCAACGTCTTAAATTCGTTTTTTACCTGCCAGTTTATGTTACTTCTCTTTTCTTTGATCAGAAAAACCTTTGGCCCACCATCTCTCAATAGTGCTGCCTGAGTATAAATCGAATCCTTTAAAAAGTCAGTTGCTATAATATGTCGGACGGAATTAAAAGTCATGTTAAATGAGAGTTCCGCTTCGTCATCTGACGTCGCTGTTAGTTTAGGGGCATCGTCTTCAGATATATTCGTCTCAAAAAATACCGATGATTCCTTAGCAATTAATAAAGTGTACGTTGTAGTCGACGGTGTTCCTTCGAAATTGAGGACACGATCATACGATATCTTTCCTAAATATTGATCATTTGTAGATTGGCCCCACACGCATACAAATTGAGTATAGAGTAGAAGTAGTAAAGAAAGAAGAGTTTTCATAAAGGTGTAGAATTATGCCCGGCAAAATATTTTTGCCGGGCTTTTAATAAGTTTAGAAATTTCGGTCCCACCAGGCTGCAACCTGCATCTTACTGCACTGCCACCAGGTTACGTCCTCAAAAATTAGCTCACCTTTTACCGTCCCACCATCAGTCATCTCGTGGTTTATCCTGACTTTACAGTCCTTTTTGAAGTCTGCCACGGGAGCAATCCCCATAGCACTTTCCAAAATGTCTCTTGATTCAAGAGACAGGTTGACGTTTGGCCGGACTGAAGTCGAAGCGGAGGTAAAAAACGCAACGAAAAACAGGGTTTTGATTAGCAATATGTGTTTGAAGTTCATTTGGCCATTGCTTGTTTAAGAACTTCGCCACATGATTGACCCTCAATGGTAAATGTACCCTGGACTTTCACCGGGTTTCCATCCTTGTCGGTGATAATAAGATCCACTTTAACAGTACAACTCTTAGCGAATTCACTGTCTTTTTCTGCAATCAAATTGATG
The DNA here is from genome assembly GCA_023417955.1 of Bacteroidota bacterium. Taxonomy (GTDB): domain Bacteria; phylum Bacteroidota; class Bacteroidia; order Cytophagales; family Cyclobacteriaceae; genus Ohtaekwangia. The sequence continues at coordinate 8,210 of JAEZDW010000135.1, read as the reverse complement.
TCATGACTTTCATCCTCCCCTACCCCAACCAAATTTTCAATTTTTACATCGGCTGAAGAACCTAACTCAGCCTTTTCCCCCGAGCCTGCAAATGCCAGGGAACTCATCAGCATGAAAGCTAACACAACGAAAACATTTTTCATTTTTACAACGGTTTAAGTTTAACGCCTACTTCCGGTTTTAAGGTCGGGGGTTCGGCTTTATCCGACCAGATTACAACCAACGATTTTCCGACTGCAGAACCGCCCGGCCAAGCGCACAGTCACGACATCATGCCTTTTCTTCGCGCGAATTGAAGCAGCATCTGATGCAATTATAAAAAAAATCTAAAATAAATACCCGTTGATAAACGCTTAAGTACGGATAATTTTCACGTGCCCGGCAAGACGTCGTCCATTGCACCCGACATAGTATGACCTCTGCAAAAGGATTACAGCCTATATACTACTCTCTTAAAGTCCGCCTCTGGGCGGCTGGCACTGTATGGTTCATCTTTCTAACGAAGCCTCTTCATAGTGCCACCGGGCTATCCGTTACAAGCCAGTGGTCGCGCTTGCCGCGTTGATGCGAGTCGTTCAACTATAATCTGATCACCCCCTTCGAGGTTAGCATTTCGCTTTCCACTCCTATCCCTGCCGCGGTTTCTGCCTTTGATCATTGGTCTTCGTTAACTCTTTGCATGCCCAGACCTAACATCATTGCGTGACTGGGACACGTCTCAAAAAGCCATACGGCCCGAACAAGGTTCGAGATGCCTCCATCGATAACCGAATGGCGCACACCAAAACCTACCTAATTGGCTGTTTACATGTTGTTAGAAATCGCGCCCCTCTCGTATTCACTTCCCTCGAACCGCTTGCCGGATTTCTGGCGTGGAGCTGCGTTGTAGATGCACACCCCGACGCCGAGGGTTTTACTATCGTTATCCCGACACCACTGATGTTACATCTGCGATTAACATCATCCCGTATCCGAATAGCACGCTGTTCTACAGTGCACAGACGTTTGTGTTCGACAGACATACACCCGAACCGCTGGAATCAAACAGGATTGCTGAAACGCGGTACGAGTCGGTCTCTGCGGCCAGAAAACTGCAAAAGATGAATTTCGACCTACATGTTGAAAGTATTCTTGGTTTTCCGGGAAAAGTACTCGCTTTTTTTGGAAGCCTTGTTGGTGCGTCATTGCCAGTAACTGGCTTCCTGGTCTGGTGGCGGCTGGAATTTAAGAAGAAGAAAAGTGTAGTGTAATTGGTATGGCTCTCCGATCATCGACACGTCAACGCAGGCAAAGCAGATGCACCACTACCGGTACAATTTTACATTTGTCAATCTGGTCTTTAATTCCTGAAAATAGCGATCGCTTAGCCTAGTTCCTCGTAGATCGATATACTTCAACTTGGCCAACCTTGAAATAGAATCCGGAAGCCGACTGATATTGTTTGACGAAACATCAATTCCTTCTACCTGATAAAGGTGATGAATGCTATCGGGCAAACTTTCTAATTGATTACCTTCTAAATTCAACAAACTCAAATGCGACAATCTTGTATACGAATCCGGAAGGGTTTTCAACCTGTTCCCTTCAAGACTCAATGTGCGAAGCTGTGATAAGTCGCCAAAACATTCCGGCAAGAGTGCAATTCGATTCCCTGACAAATCCAATAGCTGCAAGTTTTTCAATTGACATAATGATCCGGGAACTTCATCGATTTCATTTCCGCTTAATTCAAGCCATGTCAGCCTGCCTAAACTACCAACTTCCTCCGGCAGTGACGCAATACCGGTATTAGTAATCACAATACTTAACAAAGTATTCATTTCAGAAAACCAATCCGGCAAGTATGTAAAAGGATTTCCCGACGCCTCAATTGATTGCAACACTTTCAGTTCTCGCAGAACTTCAGGAATACTATCAAATCTATTCCCGCTTAAATTGAGATATTCGATACTGAAATTTGGCTCTTTTGAATCTGGCAACCCACTGAATTGATTCCTCGAAATAACCAGCGTAGCGAGTTCTTTCATTTCCCAGATCGCGGCCGGGACCTGGACTAATTCATTGTCATTCAAATATAACTTCCGCAGCTTTGGCAAAGCGAATAAATCTGCAGGAAGATATTTCAGTTTATTATTGTCAAGGGACAACTCTTTTAAGTTTTCTAGGGCATTGACTCCTTCGGGCAGATATTCCAATCCACTCCCGGAAATTCTTATTCTGGTCAATCCGGTTAGGGTGTACAGTTCGTCAGAAATTGTTTTAATCCGTGTGTCGGTTATAGAAAGGTCCGTCAGATTCACAAAAGATGAAATACCTGGTGGAATCTCTGTAACATCGCTGCCGGAAATTCTTAGTTCAATGACGTTATCGGGATATTTCAGCGCACTGTCAAAGGATGTATACACTCCATTGATCTGTCCCCTGCCAATTGAAACGAAAATAACAGAGAGGAAAAGGGTAAGGTAATGTCTCAAGTCAATTAATTTTGTCCATCGGGATAGGCGGCGTCACACCATTTGCGGATCCTGAGGACGACCGCAGGCCGGCCTGATCATTAACCAAGATAGAAATCTTTCTTGAAATAAGTCAGCCCATTAACCGCTAATATTCAGCCGCCCAATTAATTCCATATCAGTAAACCCTCTATGAGACAACATCGTTATCTCGATGTCCAATTTCTTACTATGATTCCCAATTGCAGAATGTGCTGAGTCCACCTCTCCCACCATTCATCTGTAACAAGCTTGTTGATTACCCTGTAATCAATCCTTTAAATGAGTTAATTAAATCCCTCAATCGCATCTCCGTCTCCTTATCCGCTATTTCTCCAGCTCTTGTAACCTTGCCTTTCACACCCTGAATTAACAGCGTTGCATCTTCGGTGAAACGAGTCTGCAATGTTTTCATAATCAGCTTCAATTCTTCGTGCGCCTTTTCACCATTTGCCGAAGCCGTTATTAAGGCAATTGGCTTATTTGAAAACACAGTTGTCGAAACGCACCATTCAAGGATATTTTTAAGCCCGCTGGGAATACTGAAAACATATTCGGGCGTGCAAATTACTATCCCGTCTGAATCCCAAATTTTAATCCTTAAATCAACGATTTTGTCGGGCACGTTTTCATCTGTCAATGCTGTCCTGAAGTGGGGAAATGCCGTCAGATCTTCAATTAGTTGAAAATCAAATTCAGATTTAGTGGATTCTGCTATGAACTTCAGAATTGCCAAATTTGCTGAATTCTCACTGGCACTTCCACAAATACCGATTATTCTTCGTCTGACTTTCATTTCCATGTCACCCATTCGTACACCGCGTCCTAACTCTTTACGATCTGATATTACCTCCCGGCACATCCCACGCCGCCCCTTCGTGAAGTAAGGTAAAAAACTTTTTTATAAAAATCCGGAAACTCAGATTCGATCTTGCCGATAGCGGGGCGGTCGCATGAACCTTACGTCTCTTCGGAACGTGGCAGATGCCCGCGGCAGGGATAGAAGTGGAAAGCGAAACGTGCCCGTATGAATGAAAACAAAATGCATTTGAACGAATAACCTTGCCCCCGACGCGAGACCGCCTGGCTTGCAACGGATAGCCCGGTGGCACGGCAGATTATTACGTTCAGCAACGGTTACACTACCGTGCCAGCCGCCCGGGGGAAAATTTCAAATTTCAAATTTGAAGTTTCAACGATGAGCACATGGAAGTGAATGCAATACTGTTAATTGAAATCGTATCCGGGCTCCCTTCTCCGCCGCGGAGAAGGGCGGGGGGTTGAGGTGCACGGGGGTCAAATTTCGAGTTTCAAGTTACAGGGCCAGGTTCCCCGAATTTCGTAAGCTTCGTTTTCTCATCGGGGCCTTCGGCAAGACCTCACTCATCGGTTCAATGGCTTTGATAAGACATTGACAAGCGACCCAGGAATTAAAGATAGCGCGTGGCTCCCTTTAGGGATGAAAGGGTGCGGGTCGGTAAAAGTGAAATTCAAGTGTCCAAAAGATTTGTCGTTAGATTGGAGGCTCAAGGTTCAAGGCTCAAGAAATTGAAAGTGCTCTGCGCAGGGAGGTAGAGATTCATCGTTCCTTTTTTAATCAACATCTCGTCCAGGTGACCCATGCTCTGCCTGTCCGTAGTTATCAGGTGCATGTGAATGAACGTGTCGTGATGCGTGAAGATTGACTTGTGTTGCGTAGAGAAGAAGCCGATGATTTCGGATTGGGCATTGGCCAGATGACACGTGACTTGTCCTTCGTGGGCTTCGGCCGGCGAACGGACCGTTGATCCCTCCGGTAAATTCACGATGTGGATCTTCGCTTTCTCTACCGTTCCGATAAGCCTGAACATGAATGGTCGCGCGTGATCCTTTGTGGTGGCGTCGAGATACCTTTCAAGGTCGCCGATGGTCCGGACAGTGTCGGGCAGCGACCGATACGTCCACTTCGGAATGTTAGCGTAACCAAAAAACGGTGCCCTGATGTCATAGGTTTCTTCTACCTTCATTGATGTGCCGGACACCACGGTTGATTTGTAAGCTTTCCCATCAACAATAACAATCTCGCCGGCAAGGTTTTCAAGGGGACCAAGTCCGTATAAGTCCTTTTTCTTCGCAATGGTATCAAGATATATGTTACCGGACAGTTCGCCTTTCCACATCACATTTCTCATCTCTCCGACGACCCGCACGGTGTTAGCCGGTTGCGCGTTCAAAACGCAATGCCTATGCGTCAGGGCCAAAATCAGCAATGCAATACAATATTTCATTCCGATCAATCTTTTGGTATCCGTCAATTGAATCCAACTCCACCGCTAAAGTTCCGGGGCCCACAATTCAGGAGAACACTTTCCTTGAAGCTTTGCCTATGGTTAGTCCCTGAACAACAATAGAGAACAGGACCACAAAATAAATCATTTCCAAAAGTACATCCTTGTATCGACTATTGCCAATGGCAAGTACAAGAGCGATGGACACGCCGCCGCGCAGGACTTCGTCACAGACGGCAACTTCAGGAACCCGGATTCTTTTTCCCAAACGAATCGATGTATCACGTCTTACCATTCCTGCGGTGGATTCTGGTCAGCCCACCAGGGGAATCCGGTTACCCCCTTCGCTTTTAAGCGCTCAATAATTTGCGCCGTATGATGCTGAACATGGCGTATCGTGTTGATATGGAGCTCAAGCCGCGAATAAGGATACCACTCAAAACCGGAACTTCCTTCAAGTGGCAACGCCTCAATGTTTTTTGTTACGGTTCTTTGAATGTGGTCGATAAATGAAAGCAGTTCACCTTTTGTATGAAAGCCTTCAACCTTTACATTTTCACCGGGGTTCTCCCATTCCTGGCCACCTCCGAGACTTTCAGCCCCTTCGATAGCGTTTTCAAAGGGAATGTAACTTTCCGGATTGGACCCAAGGTAGAATTTCACGCCCCATAAAACGTGGTAGGCTATCTGCCAGTTCGGGTTGTTGTATTCTTCTGAGTTCCATTCGTCATCGGGAACCTTTTCCAATGCGTGACGAAGCATAGCAAGACTTGCATTGTACTGTGAAGCAAGAATGCCCGAAATTTGTTTGTTATCCTTCATTATGATCTGTTGTTTGATCGCATTCGATATCGCCGGCTGTGATTGAAGTCATTAGTACCAGATTCCCGTTTCAATGGCGATATATAATCCTTATCACGGTTTCTGCTTCAAGTTATCCTCGTCGTGTGACAGCCCTATGTCAGGAGAGTGCTTGCACAATGAAATTTTCCAGACCTATCGGGTTTAATTTGAATCGTCTCACGAGGAACAGTGTCGATGCTATCAAAACGACTGAATTACGGAATTGCTGTGAGTGCCGGTATCAGAAATCAGCGACTATAAAAACAGGCCCACAAAAAAGACAGGTCGACAATGTCGTTCCTTATTGACCTTCAATTTCATCCAGCCACTTTTTAATCTGCTCGAACGTTACATCAGCGTTTTCTATCCAGGGAAAATGTCCTGCCTTTTCTATTATAACCAGCTTGGCATTTGGTAAAACGTCGCGTAATCTGGCAGCGTATTCCGGCGAGTTATTTGTGTCGAACTTCCCGTTGATAATAAGCGTTTTTGTCTGAATGCGTGAGAAGCTGTCTTGAAGCGTTAAGTATCTCTGTCTCTCATCGGGGGTTTCGTAATAATATTGGTCGTCTACTGGTTTTCTTCGTCCCGCCTTCGAAATTTCATGGACGATAGGGATTACCTTCCGGGACGACTCTTCATCGAAGCACCACCACTTTATTGGTGCCGTGGATATGTCCCTCCCGTTTTTGTCAGTGTGCGTTTTATTTTGTTCCAGGTAATCCCAATCTGCGATCACCTGTGCGAACCATTCCGACTCTTTGGCTCGTTGGTTCTCAACGGCCCTTCTTCGCTCAACAGACTCGGTCTGCGTTCCAATCAGACTCGTTCCTGACAGGATGAGACCGGAAATGTTATCGGGAAATTTTAACGCATATTCCAACGCAATGGCACTTTGATCCGAATGACCGAAGATCCATATTTTGTCCACTTGTAAATGCTTTCGTAAACTTTCGACTTCTTCAACCAGATGTTCCTGGCGATATTCTATGATAGATTCTGGTGCTTCCGATCTTCCGGTTCCTCTTGGCTCATAGTATACCATTGTGAAAAAGCCTTCCAATGGTTGCAATGATAACTCATAACCGATCTTACCCGATGATGGATGTCCGACAAACATCAAAGGTCCCTCCCCGCGTATAAGGTAATTGATATTTCGCCCACCTACCCTTTCAAAGTGGTGATTGCTATGCTGACAGTTCGCGATAGTCAGCGTCGTGGATATTAATATTAGTAATTGCAGGCATTTCAAATTCATACGACCGTTCTTTGCGGAGGTTGTCCCGATCACGATGACAGTTTACGATTCCTGATCGCCAATTCATTTGCGATCCGTTATTGCCATTAAAAATTGTCAGGTAGACATCGGTTCATAATAAAGTATAATTCCACCACCACCGAAACGTTTCGTTTTTGTAAGATTCAGGAGAACTCGATCATCAATACCGTCAAAGAGTGGCAAGCCTTGTCCGGCGACTACCGGGTAAATACAAAGTTGGTATTCATCAATCAAGTTGAGTTTCATCAATTGCAGAATTAAACTTCGGCTACCAACGAAGATGTCCCGGCCCCGTTGTCCCTTGAGTTCAAGGATCTCTTCTTTTAAATCACGCGTTGCCAGCGTTGCGCTTTTCCAGTCCACACTTTTCAGCGTGCGGGAAAAAACAATCTTCGGGATCCTGTCTATAGCCGTGGCAAAATCATTCATTGATTTCTCTTCCGATGGTTCTTCCAGGAATTTCCGCCAAAACTCCATAAGTTGGTAGGTTGTTCTGCCATAAAGAATGGCGTCTCCCTGGTGCAATAGTTCTGTATAGTGCTGGTGAATTTCCGCATCTGGAATTCCTGCCGTATGGTCGAAAATTCCGTCAATTGTCATGTTGATAGCCGCAATAACTTTTCTCATATCTTTCGTTTGATGAATCTGCATGTTTTGTAATAGCCTGGGGTGATTTCCAGCCTCGCCGGCGGAAATCCCAAAATTCGACGTTCGTTCACACCTTCTCCACCTCTTCAGGTCCTACCATCCAATTTGGAATTCGTCAGCTGCGGTTTAAGGTACGGTTTATTAAGCTTCGTGTAAAGGAAAAGGGCTGGCTATCTCAATCGGGAACTTCTGCCTTCCGGGATTGGATTGTCATACAGAATTTTTGCCTTGCTTATGGGCACACTTATTAACCCGTTAGGCCAACCCACCTTTTTTTGCAATTCCTATCCTCGCAGACAAAATAACGCAGATAACAATCTTCGCCGCCGCCAACGACGGATAAAAGATGCCATTGAGCGACAGCGCCATTCATAGATTAATGAAATGAACTTACATCTTCAGAAAAAGAAGGAAAGTATTTCGCACCTTAGTTCCGATTATTTTAAAGATCAGCAATCCTTTCAGCAAATCCAGCTTCCCGAGAAAAGGGACATACCCGCAATACGGATACTTTTGGACGCGGTATGGGTATCTGGAAATGTGTATATTGGGGTGTTGTGGCTCATTTTTCGGACGTCATCCACTACTATGAAAATCTCGACTATTGCGATATTAACCTTTTTGACTCTTACTCAGCTTAGTGGGCAAAGTATTACGACTGATAAAGACGTTTTAACAATT
>JAEZDW010000071.1 GCA_023417955.1 Bacteroidota bacterium | reverse complement strand
CCCTGAAAGCTGCCTGCGGAACCACCGATAACAACGGCTTTATAGCTGTTATTTAGGTTGAATTTATTCATGCTTATGGCAACCTCGCTCAGTCCTTAATTTTCTTATATATCTTCTCTTCATTGTTCACCACAATGAAGCGGTTTGCATAGTCGCACCAGATCAGTGATTCTTTAGAACCAATGGCCAGGTATCCGTATTTGAACAAACTTTCGTGGAACTTCTTGAGTACTTCATTCTGTAGTGTCTGATTGAAGTAGATCATTACGTTCCGGCAAAGAATAAGGTCGAATTTGTTGAACAGGTCGCCGAGAACGAGATCGTGTCTACGGAACGAAACGTTCGCCAGCAGCTCTTTGTGGAAGATGGCGCTCCCGTTTTCTTCACGGTAGTAATCTTTGAAGCTACCGGTTCCCTGAAACCGGATATAGTTCTTCTCGTTCAGCTCCATATTCTTGATCGGATACGAGCCTGCTTTTGCTTTCTCAAGGATATTCACGTCCAGGTCGGTGGCGATAATCGTCACGTCGTGGAGGATGCCCATTTCCTTGAGCATAATACACATCGACATCACTTCTTCCCCCGAAGAACATCCGGCATGCCAGATCTTGAACTGTTTATGATTCAGCATGATCGCCGGAAGGATCTCTTCACGCATAATGCGCCAGAAGCTCGGATCGCGGAACATTTCCGTAACGTTGACGGTCAGTTCGTCAAGGAATTCGTTAACAAAATTGGGCGTGTCGGTGAGCTTCCTGAGGAGTCCGTCCACAGTCATTTTTTTGAGCTCTAAAATGCGGAGCACGCGCCTCTTGAACGAGGACATCGCGTAGTTCCGGAAGTCGTAGTTGTACTTCTGGTAAATGAGCTCGGAAATCTTTTTTAGATCGGCAATATCAATGTCGAGCATAAGGACCCCAAAATTAGTTTGTTCATAGAACTGCCGGTTGGATTTGCCGTGTAAACCTTACACACGTCTCAAAACAACCCAAGCCCCATGATTTATGTTAGTTGACAAAAAATTCAAAAAAATGCGCGATGCTTAGTGTTTTCCGCGCCTGTCCAATGCCTCCTTCGTAATCTTAAGCGCATCGAGATGAATGCGCATTTGCTGATGGAATTCCTCGGCTACCTCCCAATGCTGTGCCCCTTCTGACTTGCTTTCAAGCTCTTTTTCCAGGTGGTCGATCCGCTTCTGGTACTCATCTTCGAGTTGACGAAGCTTTTCACGCATGGCAAGAAGTTCTTCAGGCTCGGCTTTCCGTTCCTGCAGCGCTTCCAGTTCCTGAATCCGCGCAACATAGTCCTTCTCCTTGCGCACAATTTCTTCCTGCGTTGCCTGCAATTCCTCCATATTCTGGCGCATCTCCTCCTCCTGAGCCCGCATTTGCTCGGTTTGCTCCTGGAACTGCTCGATCAACATCTTGTTCTTATGGGCGCCACGCACGCTGGCAATGGTAGATGCTATGCTTTCACCCAGTTTCTCGACGAATGAGATTTCATGTGGCTCGAATTCATTGAAAGAGGCAAGCTCCACAAGCCCGTACACCTCCTGATCAACCTTAAGCGGCACAATAAGCACAGCCTTCGGCCTGGCGTCGCCGAGGCCCGAAGTGATCCGTATGTATTCGTCGGGAAGGGAAGTGAGATAGGTCGTTTCCTTTTCAAGAAATGCCTGCCCAAGAAGGCCCTGACCGGGTTTTATGCGCTGCTGCTCGTGTTTTTTGATATCCCACGCAAAGATGGAAACCAATTCCAGATGCCTGTCTTTGCCTTCTTCGTCGTTCAATACATAAAGAGCCCCCTGATTGGATCGCGTGTACTGGATCAGGCCTGAAATAATCTTGTCACCAAGGGCATTGATGTTATCATGTGAGCTGCGCAGGATGTCAACGAAGCGGGTAAGTCCCTCATTGGCCCACTTGCGTTTCTGCTCCTCTTCGTTAATGGCTCGCAACTGCTTCTGCATTTCAATCAATGAATCAGCCAGTTTGTTCTTGCCGGCCTCGTAGCCGTGATCAAAGACTTCTTTATAGTCAAGGTTAAATTCCCCTTTTCCAATCGCACCGACAAAATCGGTAGCATCCTTAAGATGTTCAATGGTGTGGTTTATCTCCTGGGCAAGAGCTCCTAATTCATCTGCCGGAATGTCGTCCATCTTTTGCAGGGAAGCCACATTGTCCTTAATCGTGGTAATTGGCTTCAGCACCCGGGTGACGAACATGAAGTATGCGCCGCCAACGAGAAGGATATTGAGTAACAGAACGGCGCCTTTTGTAAGTGAAAGGGCCGATTTCCGTGAAACGACTTCATTATCGAGGTCCTCAATCAGTTTGTCGAACCAGTGCGACATGGTCAGTGAAAGTCCTTCGTACTGCAGGCGCGCCAGGGACGTTTCGCTGCTGCCAACGGTGGTTACATATATAGTGGAGCCAGAATCTGTCGAATCTGACATGGGGGCAAGTTCCATCGGGGTCTCATCAACCCGGGTTACGAGAACCAGAATGCTCCTCTTGTAGTCGCCCCAGCTTTCCTCGAGTCCGTCGAACGTGACCCGGGGCAGGCGCGACAGCGGCTCAATGAACGCGTTCCGTTGTTGCATTCGTCCACCACTTTTCAACGTTTTTAAATGGAAGTCCTGCTGTTCAATCAAAGCCGCGATCTGAGGTGCAGAAGTACGGTTTCCCTGAAGGAAATCCTGCACTTGTGATGAGATCCGCTGGTTGTTGAGCTGCGTGAGCTGCGTGTATTCGATCTTTAGTTCGGCTTCTTCAACGCGGGCGATCCGCCAGTCCACGAAAAAATATTCTGCGATGAAAACAATGCACGCTAAAAAGACCAGATAGGCGCCTAATTGTCGTAATTGCTTGTTGCGCAGAAATTTCATGCCTACCAAATAAGCTAAAAAAGGGTAAAGCCGGAAACCGAAACCTTAAAATTGAGGCGAATATCTTACAAAGGCATGTAACGTAGTTGATGTGTTTTATCACGCAGTGAGATTCGATCCCGTGAACGTGTACGGGAGGAGAGAAGCTGCGGACGGAACGACAAGCCATGAGTCAATTGCCTCCAACATGATCATTTCTATGGGGCGATTTTGGCGTGCCTCAAATTCGGCGATCACCTGACGACATGCACCGCAAGGCGTGGCAGGAATAAGGCGCTGATTGCCTTCTTTTCTGGCTATTACCACCAACTTTTCGATAGTCAGGCCGGGATGCATAGATGCTTTGGCGTACAGCGCCACGCGTTCGGCGCACATACACAAGGGATATGCCGCATTTTCCTGGTTTGTGCCGGTGATGCACGTGCCATCCTCAAGCAGCAACGCGGCTGCCACCTGAAAATGCGAATAGGGCGCGTAAGCAAGTTCCAGTGCAGCTTCCGCTTTCGAAATCAGTGTTTCGACTACCTGATCGAAGGGCTTTTGAGGCATAATTTGATTTTTGGATGGATAATATAGATAATGAGTCGCGGAAAATGAAAAAACTCTTCATGCCGATCAGCCCCCCAAATGACCCGCAAATAAGAAAAGCCTCTTAGTTTTGTACATGGCAAACATTCTTGTACTGGGCGCGGGTCGCTCTTCTTCGGCGCTTATTCATTATTTATTGACTCACGCGAATGCCTATGGCTGGAATATCAGGGTCGGCGACATTTCCGAACGCGCTGCCCTTGAAGCGGTCTCAGGTTTTGACCACGGCGAAGCCGAGTTGTTCGATATTCGCAATGA
>JAEZDW010000070.1 GCA_023417955.1 Bacteroidota bacterium | reverse complement strand
ACAGTACCCCTTGCCTGCCTGAAGTGCTTTTTGTCAATACTTCCGGGAAAAAGGTACGCACGGTGATGCTGCTTCTTTTTTACTTCATAGATACTGGGACCGGCAGCGAAAACTATATCCGCCTTTCGTGTTAACTCGCTCTCAAGACGCTTTAAATCCTCGGACGCACCTTTAAATGAAGCTGATAAATTTACGCAGTCATAAATGACAAGGCGAGGCTGAAAATCGCGCGTGTACCGAAGCGCTGCCGCGCTGTAGTACCAGAATAAATAATCATTGACCGCCTCGTCGCGAAAGAACTTCGCAAGCATTTCTGCCGTACGGAGGTCCGCATCCGGTCTCGTTTCATCACCAGCGAGGGCTGGTTTCACCAGGAGGATATTGCCAGCCTGACTTTTTTCAATAGAATCTGCCTTTGCATGAAATGCGGGCTCTTCCACAAACCAGACTCTGAAAGTTTTTGCAAAACGCGAGAGAAGATGATGCGGCCGCTGATAAACCGAGTGCCATCCAACGTGACTGAAACAAATAAGATTCTCAATTCTGATAGGTACGGTACTCATGAAACGTTCTGGTCAATATCTTGCGTAACGATAAACCCGGTCTGAAGAATAACGGAACTCCTGCGTCTATGGGAACCGTTACGTATTAAGAACAAAAAAAGGGCTTTACGGAGCCCCTTTGTATAATCATCCACAAGAGTGAATCATTATACGTAAAACCTTACTTCGCCTTGCTCCGTGGTGCGTCTGCGCCGGGGCGTTTCGTCGCCGGACGCTCTTTGCCACTTTCAGGCTTCGTATTGGGTTCAGGTGAAGTCGCCGATTCAGTCGATGCAGGTTCATCAAATCCCTTTTCCTGCCGTGCACTATGATTCACCGCCACATCCTGTTCGTCTGTGTTGGTAATCCTTTTATCCGGGTCATCTGACTTTTTCATCACTTTCACCTTTAGCAAAAAACTCCTATCCTCTGCGCCGGGCGAGGTCGTCCTTCATTGAGTCAAAGCCTTCGCTGGCTTCGGTCTGCAACTCGTCCATCTCTGCGCTCGCGCGATTTCTGACTTCGTCAATATATTCCTTTCCTTTTCCGATCCAGGTCGATAGTTCGTCTGCCAGATCATCGGCAGTTCTCTTCAGATTTTTGCGCATGTCCGCCCCCTTTTCAGGGGCAATCAACATACCCACGACCAGGCCAGCGGCTGCTGCACCCAGTATACCTAATAGCACTTTGTTTGTTGTCATAGCCTTGTAAACTTTACGTTTTTGAATTAATGGTTATATCCTCTTTAGTAAAAAAATTATACCCGAACCCGGCGGGTGAAACCGGCAACTGTTGTAGACGCTTATCTACAGCTGGTTAACCGGTTTTCTTGCGCACCGCGGGTCACAGAACCAGGCACGCTAGGCCCTTCTGATGATGCCCAGCAGAAGTGCAATAACTGCAATCACGAGCAGGATATGAATCAGTCCGCTTACACTGTAGTAGAATACGCCAAGTAACCACCCGATAATTAGGATTACAGCGATAATGTATAATATGCTTCTCATCTGTTTGAATTTTAAACAACCCGCTAAAAAACTTCTGCCAGTCGGCCTTGACAATCAATCTTTGCTTCCCCGGGCCTCACGACGTTCCTTTTTCCGAAAATATCCCCGAAGCAGAAAATTATGCTGAAGCGCTTCCATATTCTCGTCCAGTTTCGCTGAAGCCGACTGAGCGTTTTCAAGTGTGACCTGTAAACGCCCCGCGAAAGCCGTATCGGAAAGCAGAACACCTATTGCATTGTTCCCATCATTGAGTTTATCAATGAGACCTCGAATGCCTTCCGACATCTCGGCTGAATTCTCACTCACCTGCTTCACATTCATCAACGTTTGATCGAAAACATAATTAAGCATCGTATCGGTTGCCAGTTTGTGAACCAGACCTTCTCCACTGTTTAGTTTTGTCAACATTGCATGAAGTTCCATAGAAGCAGCAGATGTCTGAAGAGTTGTCTGTCTGATGTTTTCAGCAGCGCTGCGGAGATCCCGCGCAAAATCACCATCGTGTAACAGTTCACCGACTATCCCTTTACCTTGACTGATGCGATTCGTGAGTTCTTTGAGATTATCGGTCAGCGTACGCGTATTGTCTCCCACGTCGCGCGCTATGTTGATCAATTCCTGCGTATCCGCCGGAGACATTGCCCCGATTGTATCTGTATCCTGGATAATCTCAGTCGATTGTCCGGGTCGGATTACTACGATCTTGCTGCCCACAAGTCCGTCCGAACCAATCGAAGCAGTTGCATCGCGCTTAATAAATTTGTTCTGACGGTCCTTAAGACTTAAGGCAACTACCACGCGTCCTTCCTTCACAATCCTGACCTCCTTTACCGTACCAATTTTTACCCCCGACAACCAGACGTTATCACCTTGCTTGAGGCCCTCTACATTCTTAAAAACGGCATGCGTGGTGAATGTGCGGCTGAATAAATTATTTTCGCTGCCAACAAGAAACACAGCAACTAAAAAAAGCACAAGCCCGACAAGGACAAAGACTCCCAGTTTTATGCTCTGCTGAACTTCATTTGATTTCATGATAATATCTTATTCGTATTGTCAGTTGTAACTAAAGAAAGCTTCCAATTCCGGATGTCCCGAGCTCTGGAGTTCATCAAACGTGCCTTCCAGGGCATTAACGCCGTCAATGAGAACTACAATTCTGTCGCCAGTCTGCCGGGCGGAAGCAATGTCGTGAGTGATGATGATCGACGATGTTTTGTATTTATCCCGAACGCCCACAATGAGATCATTGATTTCCTGCGAAGTGATCGGATCCAGGCCGGCGGTTGGTTCATCGTAAAGCATGATTTTAGGGTTCAGAATGAGCGTTCGCGCAATACCGATCCGTTTTTTCATCCCGCCCGATAGTTCTGCAGGCATAAGATCGACTGCATTCGTAAGACCGACATCATCAAGCGCATTCATTATGCGCTGTTCAAGTTCATTCGGATCGAAAACTCCAAGATTGCGTTTCAAAGGAAACTCAAGATTCTGCCTTACACTCATCGAATCATATAGCGCGCTTCCCTGAAATGAAAAGCCCACTTGCTTACGCAGATCGTTCAGCTCCCTGATGTTCAACTTTTGAACGTCGTATCCAAGAACATCTATGTCACCGCCATCAGCCTGAATAAGACCGACCATACATTTTATGGTTACCGACTTTCCCGTGCCAGACCTTCCGAGTACGACAAGGTTTTCACCTTCGTACAAGTCCAGATTTACATCGCGAAGCACGACCTTCTCATTAAATGATTTCTGCAGATGGCGGATTCTAACAACTCGTTTATCGTCCGAGTGCGGAATATTTACATCCTCTTTTTGTCCTCTATGGAGCATCAGCGAAAAAGATTGATGAATTGAAGTGAAACGAGATCAATAACGAATATGAAAATCATCGACACCACGACTGATGTATTGGCCGCTTTTCCAACACCAGACGTTCCACCCGTGGTGTGATAGCCTGCATAGCAGCTGATGACGCCGATGGCAAAACCAAAAAAAGCCGACTTGATAAGGGACGAAAAAATATCGAGATACGTAATCGAAACAGAAACCTCATTAAAGAATAACTGTAGACTCGAGTTGTTTATCATGTTCACCATCAGGTACGAACCAAGCAAAGCGATCACATCAGTGTACACAACGAGTACTGGCAGCATCAGCGTAGTCGCCATAACCCGGGTAACAACGAGATAAGAGAATGGCCGCGTTCCGGATACCTCCATCGCATCGATCTGTTCCGATACTTTCATACTACCAAGTTCAGCACCGATGTTTGATCCCAGTTTCCCGGCGCAGATCAGGCCAGTAATCAGCGGTCCAAGCGATCGCACCACCGCCTGAGAAACAAGAGATGGCAGCCATGATTCAGCACCGAAAGA
>JAEZDW010000090.1 GCA_023417955.1 Bacteroidota bacterium | reverse complement strand
GGAGAACATCTCGATCGGTGCATCTTATGATATCCCGATTTCAAAGCGTACCGCCAACGCAGGTGCATTTGAGATAGGGTTGGAGTTGCGTCGCCTTGTAGATCCAAGAACGCGCGTGAAGAAGCGTAACGAGAAAGAAAAAGAGAAGGCTGCCGCGCAAAAGAAACAGACCAACACGCGAACGGCAACGGTCGCTACCAAAACGCCTGTGCAGAAATCAGATACGACGGCGGTGACCAAGACTCCGCCGTCGAATGAGAAGGCTATGAGTGAACGCCTGCGTCATAAGCAAGATTCGGTTCAGGCGCTGGCGTCGCACGGGCAACTCACTCATGATCCTTTTGTTCTGGAAGAAACAACCTTGCGGTTTGGTTTTGACTTTGGTGCAGTTGAACTGGATCAGAGTTCACAGGATTATCTTGACGAACTTGCGCGGGCATTAAATGATAACCCCGACCTGGAAGTGGAACTCACTGGTCATACCGATGACGTCGGATCGCATAAGTTTAATATGCGTCTTTCGCTTGATCGCGCGAATTCATTGAAAGACGAGTTGACCGATCGGGGTGTCGACGAAAGCCGCATAACTGTTTACGGTAAAGGCGAAACGGAACCCCTCAATGAAAACAAAACAGACCAGGACCGCGCGGAAAATCGGCGTGTGGAAATGAGGATACTGTATCCGAACTAATTCTGTTGCTGATGCTTTTTGCGGAACGCCTCAAATTCCTCCGGGGTGTTTATGTTCATATGGATGGGAGCCGGTGAACGCAGCAGTTTTACTTCGTGCGTCTGCAGAAACTTACGGGGACTTACCCCGCCGGATTTGTAAAAGGCTTGCAGCGCGGGATAGGCGGAACTTTCCCAGAGACAAAACAACGGTTCAGGATTGGTGCCATCGGAGTCATAGAAGCATGTGGCAAGCTTAGTTTTGTCGCGATTGGTTAACAAGACGTTGATTGAGTCTTTATCAATCAGGGGCATATCAACGGGGATGGAAAGCCACGCAATTTGGTGGTCTTTTTCGAATGCGGTGAGAATACCATTCAACGGTGTGGCGATATCGAAAAGATCGGGAAGGGGATTGAGGTTCGAAGGTATATCTTTTTCAGTCTTGCATGAAACGTATGTCATAGTAAAGAAATCGCCCAGTAAATCGAAAAGATACTCCTGCTGCGGGCGATTGTGAAAGACAAGTTGTCCTTTGTTTATTCCCATGCGACTGCTTTTGCCTCCGCTTAAAATCAGACCATTAATTTCTTTTTGCAGGTTCATGCAGTGGTGGGAGGCTGGTCTTTCCTGATATCTTTTTTACCGCCGGTCTTTTCGAGGAGTTGAATTGATTCAATGACGATGTCGTGGGAGAGTGCCTTGCACATATCATAAACAGTGAGCGCCGCTACCGTTGCGGCAGAAAGTGCTTCCATTTCAACGCCGGTTTTTCCGGAGACAACGGCCGTGGAATCGATCACAATTTTGTCGCCTTTCACTAGTATATTGATCTGGCAATCTTCGAGTGCAATCGGATGACAAAACGGAATCAATTCACTTGTTTTTTTCGCGCCCATGACGCCAGCGATGATTGCAGTTTGAAAGACCGGACCTTTCTTTGTGATGATTTCGCCATCAGCAAGCGCATCGAGAATTTCTTTTCCCGGATTGACGATCGCGCGCGCACGGGCTGTTCGTTTTGTAACGGCTTTGTCTGAAATGTCAACCATTTTTGGTTGTCCTTCGGGGGAAACGTGTGTGAATTGGCCTTCGCTCATGTATCTTCGCAGAAAAGCAAATTTAACAATAATTGGATGGTAACTGTTGAAGAAGCGGAGAGAATCATTTTTTCGTATCCACTATCGTTTCGTGCCGAGTCTGTTCCAGTTGAAAAGTCAACCGGAAGAACGCTTGCCGAAGTCATTGCTGCCGATCGCGATTTTCCGCCATTCGACAGGGTTGCAATGGATGGGATTGCGATTGATTTCAGAGCCTACGAAAAAGGGCAAAGGGAATTTGTCGTTGAAGGTACTCACGCTGCCGGGGAACCTGCGCGAACACTTGGCAATAATCAAAATTGCATAGAGGTAATGACAGGCGCAGTTCTTCCCGCGGGAACAGATACAGTGGTCCGATACGAAGACATTTCTATTAAAGACGGTGTAGCACAGATCAATCAGGAAATCACACTCGGGCAAAATATTCATAGACGTGCCTCAGATGCCCACGCTGGTGAAATCCTGCTTGGGAAACAGTTGCTGATTTCCCCCGCTGAAGTTGCATTGTTGGCGTCGGTGGGAAAAACACAAGTCAGCGTTTATAGGTACCCGAACGTCGCACTGATATCGAGCGGTGACGAACTTGTTGATGTGCATGAATCACCAGCGCCACACCAGATTCGAAGATCGAATGTTTACGCGTTGGAAGCTGCACTGGCGTCGATAGGATGGCCGGCGAATCGCTATCACTTTCCCGATAATCGTGATGTCTTGCTGCGCGAATTCCATTCTTTGCTCAAAAACAACGATGTGCTTATCCTTTCAGGAGGTGTATCGAAAGGAAAATTTGATTACATACCTTCCGTATTGGAGGAACTTGGTGTTGAAAAGAAATTTCATCAGGTGAGTCAGCGTCCGGGAAAACCTTTTTGGTTTGGCGTAGCGTCGGGTGATAAGGTTGTTTTTGCGTTGCCTGGCAATCCGGTTTCGACGTTTATGTGTTTCTATCGCTACATCCGTCCCTGGATATTGCACAGCCTTGGCGTACCGGTACAACCATATTTCGCAACACTCGCAGAAGAAGTCCGGGCCGCTTTGCCACTTACGCTTTTCCAACAGGTACGGGTTGAGCAGGATGGATCAAGGATGATGGCATACCCGATCACGGGCGGAGGGTCCGGAGACTTCGCAAATCTTAAACGGGTGACCGGCTTTCTCGAACTTCCCTCTTCGACATCGGGATTCCGTCCAGGAGAAGCGTTCCGATATTTTCCGTTT
>JAEZDW010000022.1 GCA_023417955.1 Bacteroidota bacterium | reverse complement strand
GTTCTTGTCGATTCGTTCTTCCAAACTTTGTGGAAGCAACTTAATCTGGTTGGGAGTGTAGTTCTTAAAGACTACTTTTGATTTAGTGCACACAAGCAAGATAACGACTTGCATCAAGAAGGGAGCTACGGTTTCCTTCTTTTTTTTGAGCCAATAACAAAAAAGGCTGCCCTTTTGAGACAGCCTCTTTTTTTATTTGCGGATCATTAAAAGAATGTCTTCAACGTATTCGCGGTTGTTAGCCAGCCGGGGCACTTTGTTTTGTCCGCCGAGTTTTCCGCGCTTCTTCATCCAATTGTAAAAAGTACCAGGCTTCACCACCACAACTTCAGGGGCAAGTAAAGCAAGATCTTTCGCGCGTTTTGCATCGTAGTCGGAATTTATCCGACGGAGTGTATTGTCAAGTTCGGTAACGAAGTCTGCGAGGCGAGTCGGCTCTTTTGTGAATTCAATGATCCATTGATGTCGCCCTTTTGTTCCTTTGTCGATATAGACAGGAGCAGCTGTGAAGTTATCGATAACGGCGCCGGTAACTTCGCACGCCTTAGTAATGGCAGTCTCTGCATTTTCTACGATAACCTCTTCACCGAATGCGTTCATAAAATGTTTTGTCCTGCCGGAGATGCGTATCCGATAGGGTGACAGCGACGTAAACTTGATTGTGTCGCCAATGTTGTAACGCCACAGTCCTGCATTGGTAGAGATCACCATTGCATAATTCTTGTTCAGCTCCACCTGATCAAGCGCGATCGCATGCGGATGCTCATTGCCCAACTCATCCAATGGAATAAACTCATAGAAGATTCCATAGTCAAGCATTAGCAACATGTTTTCGGAATCACTTTGGTCCTGAATTCCAAAGAAGCCCTCACTTGCATTGTAAGTTTCCCAGTAAACCATGTCCGAAGACGGGATGAGCGAGCGGAAAAGTGAACGATATGGTGTGAAGGAAACAGCGCCATGGAAGAATACCTGAAGGTCCGGCCATACTTCGAGAATGTTTTGCTTCCTTTCAAGCTCGACGACCTTCTGGATTAACAGGATCGTCCACGTAGGTACGCCGGCGATGTTCGTCACATTTTCGCGCGCAGTTTCCCGCGCGAGCTTCTCAATCTTTTCTTCCCAGTTACTTAAGAGAGCCGTTTCAAGACTTGGTGTGCGGATAAACTGCGCCCACACCGGAAGGTTCTGCATAATTACTGCGGAAACATCACCATAAAAACTGGTTGCGGAAGGATCGTAGTCATTTTGTTGGTGGCTGCCGCCTACCGCAAGGCCTTTTCCATCGAAGATCGTTGTCTCCGGAAAATTGTTTACGTAGATGGAAAGTAAATCCTTGCCACCCTTAAAGTGGCAATCGTTTAGGGCTTCCGTTGAAACCGGGATAAATTTGCTTCTCGCATTCGTGGTGCCCGAGGATTTTGAAAACCACTTTATCTCCGTCGGCCACAGAATATTTTGTTCGCCCCGCATGAGCCTTTCGATGTAGGGAAAGATCGTTTCGTACGTGTGCACCGGAACGCGGTCACGAAACTGTTCATATGAAGAGATTGAACCAAAATCATATTTTTGTCCAAACTCCGTATTACGGGCAGTTTGGAGCAGGTTTTTGAAAATCTCCTGCTGAACCTCGTGTGGATACTTCATGAAGAGCTCAATCTGATGAATGCGCTTCTTCATTACCCACGTCAATATTGAATTAATCAGTCCCATGCGAATTTACCTGCGCCCAAAAGTAGTTACACAAATCCACTTTTGTTACCCGATCTTTTTACGTTTTGTCAATCATGATGCCGGAGGAGGCGAAGGCGGGACTACACGTGCTCTGCGAAGTTCAAAGTTCTGGCCAAGGTAGACTTTGCGGACCTGCGGATCATTTGCGAGGTCTTCCGCAGTTCCTGACTTGAACAGTTTACCGTCGACCATCAAATAAGCGCGATCTGTGATGGAAAGGGTTTCGTCAACGTTGTGGTCGGTGATCAAAATCCCAATATTTTTATTCTTCAGCTTGGCAACAATAGTTTGAATTTCCTCCACTGCGATAGGGTCCACACCAGCGAACGGCTCATCCAACAAAACGAACTTGGGATCCACGGCCAATGCCCGCGCAATCTCAGTTCGTCTTCGTTCACCACCGGATAAAGACATGCCAAGGTTCTTGCGGACTTTATGCAAACTAAACTCATCAATTAGCGCGTCTACTTTTTCGCGACGCTGCTCTTTTGTGTAGCCACGCATTTCGAGAACCGAAAGAATATTTTCCTCAACAGTGAGTTTTCTGAAAACAGAAGCTTCCTGAGCCAGGTACCCAATGCCGCGACGGGCGCGCTGATACATTGGCAGATTGGTAATTTCTTCCGAATCAAGAAATATGCGGCCTTCATTCGGCTTAATCAGACCCACCATCATATAAAACGACGTGGTTTTGCCTGCGCCGTTGGGACCGAGAAGTCCCACGATTTCACCTTGCTCAACCTGTACGGATACCTCGTTGACAACCGTCCGGGTTTTGTATTTCTTGATTAGATTTTCGGCACGCAGCAGCATGTCAGTAGAAGATTATGTCTTTAACGCGTAGTTGTATGGAGGTCGTTCCATTGTAGGTGTTTTCCTCAATGGTGAAGGCCATCTTGAAAGGATCCCGGGCCGCCAGTCTGGGATAATGTTCGCCAAGGTCGAAACCCACGGCCTGAAAAACGTTGTCACTGCCATCCTGCGAAACCAGGAAACGTACGTGCCTGTCTTTGAAAACCGAGAGCGCATTAAACACATTGGCGTTTTCCGCAACGAAGACAGGTTTCGGGTTTTCCGGTCCAAAGGGACCCATCTGTTTAAGGATGTTCATGAATTTCGTGGTGATCGCATCAAAATGGATAGCCAGATCGATGTCAATCACGGGAGTCAACATGTCTTCAGTAATAGAAGAGCTTACCACCTCTTCAAAGCGGCGTTGAAAGGACTCGAGATTGTTTATGTCCAAAGTGAGGCCCGCTGCGTATTTGTGACCGCCGAATTTTTCAAGCAGATCGCTGCATTCCAGGATGGCGTTATACAAGTCGAAACCAATTACACTTCGTGCTGAACCGGTGACCTTGTCGTTTGATTCAGTCAGGATAACGGTCGGCCTATAGTATTTCTCAACACAACGCGCGGCAACGATGCCTATGACGCCTTTGTGCCAGGTATTCTTGAACAAGACCGTTGACTTCGCAGAACGAAGAACCTCATTGTTCTCAATCATCGCTATCGCTTCTTCCGTAATGTCAGAATCAACCTGCTTCCTGATTTCGTTCTTGAGATTAACTTTCTCAGCAAGACGGTTTGCTTCTTCTTCGGTGCGCGAGATCAGAAGATCAACAGCAGCGCGACCATGCGCAATCCTACCCGCTGCGTTGATTCGTGGACCCAGCGTGAACACGATTCCTGATACGTCAAGGTCAGCACGCGTACCCGCAATTTCTTTCAGCGCTTTCAGCCCGGGCGACGGATCATCGTTCAGCTTCCTGAGTCCGAAATACGTCAGGATTCTGTTCTCGCCTGCGATGGGAACAATATCCGATGCAATGCTTACGGCAACGAGATCCAGAAAATCAAAAAGGCCTTCGTTCCGTCCATAACGCAGCCCAAATGCCTGCACAAGTTTAAATCCGATGCCGCATCCGCTCAGTTCCTTAAACGGATAAGGGCAGTCCTTTCTTTTTGGATCGAGAACGGCGACCGCATCCGGTAAATAGTCATCTGGCAAGTGGTGGTCGCATATAATGAAATCAATTCCCTTTAGGCGTGCAATGTTTACAAGTTCGGATGACTTGATTCCGCAGTCGAGGGCAATGATCAAAGAGTAATTGTTCTGCTCGGCCCACTCAATACCGGCAAGAGAAACGCCATAGCCTTCAGCATACCTGTCGGGAATATATACTTCACAATTCGGATAAATCCGTTGAAAGTAGCTGAATACAAGTGACACGGCAGTCGTTCCGTCGACATCATAGTCACCATAAATCAAAATCTTTTCCTTTTGTTCTATAGCCAGGGCGATGCGCTCAACCGCCTTGTCCATATCCTGCATCAGGAATGGATCATGCAGGTCTTCAATTTTTGGACGAAAAAAAGTACGGGCACTTTCGAAATCGCTAATACCTCGTTGTAACAGAATAGCCGTAAGGTACCAATTGACATTGATGGCTTTTGAGAGGTTTTCGATTTCGTCTTGGGGGGGTATTGGTTTTAGTAGCCATCGTTTATGCATAGTTAGTTTTTTTCAACATTGACTTTACCGCTTATGCCTGCGAGTCCGTTGGGAGCTTCGAGACCAAGCTCTCCGTTTTTGCCGTGTCGTCTTGCGGGACCGAGGCCTGCGGGTCCGCGCTCGCCGACTTTGCCAGGAACGCCGGGAAGTCCGCCGTGTGTATACACTGTAATTCCCGAGCCGATATAGTTCTGAATCAGGGGATCCTTCTTACTGCTAAGGGTAAGGTTGCCTCCGTCGGCACCATTCCCTCCCTGTCCGGCATTGCCACCGTTACCTCCATTTCCGCCGTGACAGTGCACTGTACCGGGACTGCCACCGCCGCCTATCCCACCATCGCCGCCGCGGCCACCATTGCCTCCCGACAAATCAATAGTCAAAATGCCGGCCAGTTTAATATTTTCAATATACAGAAAAAGATTCACTCCCGGGGTTCCATCGAGGCCGCGACCACCGCTCCGTCCGGGAGCACCGTCGTTGCAAGGTCCGATAGGTGTTGAGCCTCCGGCGCCATCTCTTCCGGGCTGGCCGTTCAGACCCCGTCCGTCGATTACACAGCTGTCACCGATGATCTACGTGTTTACCCTGATGTAGTTGTCTTTTTTC
>JAEZDW010000438.1 GCA_023417955.1 Bacteroidota bacterium | reverse complement strand
ACTTACACCAGACCGGTTTCGAAGATCAGGGTTGGCATACTTACCATCGACCAAAAGTGGGCCCTCTGGATGAAAACCACACCCTCATACCAGACACCCGAATACCTCCAGAAGAAGTTTCCTGTTGTTTCCACGAACAACAACCTCCTCGTAAACGGTGCAGTCTGCCCGGATCAGGATCTCGTGGACACTATCAAGGCTCTTCCTGTCGGATACTACCTCGTAAAAGGCGACTTACTGATCGCAGCAAACCAGCCTTCGGGCACGATGACGGAAGGTAACATCGTCAACTATGAGAAACCGTTGACCGTTATTGACGTGAGATGGAAAATCTTCCAGGAGAACGCGCAGCAGATTAAAGCCGACCTCCCGCTTGTAACTGCAGGACGGCAGTCACAACCTATTACCGATCCCTATACGAAAGTTTACAACCCGGCCGACATTTTTATAGAAGAAGGTGTTGAAATTCGCGATGCGACACTTAATGCTGAGTCAGGTCCGATTTACCTTGGCAAGAACAGTGTCATCCAGGAAGGAGCTGTCATTCGGGGATCGTTCGCCTTGTGCGAAGGTGCGCAATTGAATATGGGTGCGAAAGTCCGCGGTGATACCACGCTCGGACCGTATTCCAAGATTGGTGGTGAGATCAGCAATTCCGTTGTATTTGGATACTCGAACAAGTCACACGACGGCTTCATGGGCAACTCGGTCCTTGGTGAATGGTGTAATCTCGGTGCCGACACGAATACGTCGAACATGAAAAACAATTACGACACCGTGAAGGCCTGGGACCACGCAGAAGGCAGGTTTGTAAAAACGACGTTGCAATTCTGTGGGTTAATGATGGGCGACCACGCCAAGAGCGGCATTAATACGATGTTCAATACCGCGACCGTTGCTGATGCATTTTCCGTTGTCTTTGGTGGCGGCTATCAACGGTGCTACATTCCCCCGTTTTTCTGGGGCGGAAGCGAGGGCCATCAGACTTTTGCACTTGAAAAAGCAATTGAGACTGCGGAAAGGGCGATGCAGCGGCGGAACGTTCGCCTTACTCCTGAGGACCGCGAGATAATTACGCACATCTTTGAAGCAAGCCGGCCCCTGCGTAGCTGGGATTCGGCAAGTCGTTGAATCTTTTTGATGGTGTATATGAATTCCCTTGGAAAAACAGGGAATGCTAAATACTTTCAGCCCTTATGAATTTTTCTTCCATACCCGGCTCCGCCGAGGTGAAAAAAGTTCTTACCGAAGCGGTAAAAAGCAATCACATTGCGCACGCTCAGTTATTTGTGGGGCCGGAAGGTGCATTGAACCTGCCGATGGCGCTCGCGTTTGCGAACTATCTGCATTGCGTAAACCGAAACGATGACGACGCTTGCGGAACCTGCCCTGCGTGTTCCAAAAATGCGAAGTTCATACATCCAGACACACATTTCGTTTTTCCGTTAAGTAACGTCAAGAACGACAAGGACGAAGACCGCTTTAAGGCTGAGATTCTAAAGTCATGGCGGTCTTTCCTGACAGAAAATCCATTTGGATCGCTTGACGACTGGACAAATTTTTACGGTGGCGAAGACAAGCTTGCGTTAATCTCACGCGAAGAGAGCAGGGAAATTGTTAAGGCGCTTTCGCTGAAGCCGTTCGAGAGTCCGTACAAGGTAATGATCATCTGGCAGCCGGAGTTGATGCATCCATCGGCAGCGAATGGAATTCTGAAGATACTGGAAGAACCGCCGCCACAAACATTCTTTGTGCTGGTTTCGAATGCTCCGGACCGGCTGTTGCCTACGATTATTTCACGAACACAGATTGTAACGGTTCCGCTATTGGATGATGCTGAGACCGAACAATACCTGGTTGAAAAGTTTAAGATCGACCCTGACCGTGCTTCGAAAATTGCGCACCTCGCAGATGGAAACCTCGCGCTTGCGGCCAGACTTCTGGAAAAAGAAGAAGACAACAACTCACAACAGTTTGCGGAGTGGATGCGCGCATGTTATGAGAAGAAATATGGTATTCTGGTTTCAATGGCGGATCAATATCACGCTCTGGACAAGCTAAGTCAGCGTAATCTCATGCAATACAGCATCAACATGCTGCGGGAGACAATGCTGCATTTGGCAGGTGCTGAGAACATTAACCGGACACGTGGCGAAGAAAGGAATTTTGTTCAGCGATTCAGTAATGTCATGACCGCTGACAAAATTGAGAAGTCATTCAAACTCATCAACGATGCCAGCTACCATCTCGAACGAAATGCCAGCGCAAAGATGACTTTCCTGGATTTGTCGCTGCAACTATCAAAAACATTAAGCCCTGCTGAAAAAAATGGATAAAGTAATCCGTATCGGAACCCGCGCCAGCAAACTTGCCATGTGGCAGGCAGAACACGTTGCCAGTCTGATTCATCCGTCTGGATATCGTACGGAGATTCATCCGATGGAAACACGCGGCGACAAAATCCTTGATGTGAGTATTTCCAAGATCGGAAGCAAAGGTGTTTTCACAGAGGAGATTGAAGAAATGCTTCTGCAAGGCACCATCGACATCGCTGTTCACAGTGCGAAAGACCTCTCATCTGATCTTCACGACGACCTTGAGCTGCTCGCGTTTACCGAGCGCGAAATTGTAAACGATGTTTTGCTGGGCTTTCGAAAAGACCTCGACCTCAGGAAAGAGGAACACTTTCGCATAGGTACGTCATCTACCCGTCGCATTGCGTTTCTGAAACATTTTTATCCGCACGCAGAGCCGGTATCTGTCCGGGGTAATTTACAGACACGTATTGCAAAGCTCGAGGCAGGTGAATGCGACGCGTTGCTACTTGCTTACGCCGGAGTACATCGTATGGGGTATGACCATATGATCCTGGACCGTATAGAAACAAGCTACTTTGTTCCACCTGTTGGGCAGGGAAGCATTGCCGTTGAATGTCACAAGAAACTTGATTACCGCAAGAAGGAAGTCATCGAACGCTGGGTAAATCATCCGGCAACGGAAGATTGTCTTCGCGCCGAGCGTGCTTTTTTGAAAACGCTTCAGGGTGGGTGCAGCATTCCTTCATTCGGATATGCCCATTGGGAGGAAAATCTGATCACCTTAAAGGCGGGCATAATTTCTCTGGACGGGAAGGAAATCGTTAAAATTAAACGATCCGGCTCACCCGAAGACGGGCGCGAATTAGGTGAGACCGTAGGCCGTGAAGTACTTCAAAATGGCGGAGCTGAGATCTTAAAGAAAATAAGGGAACAAATGCCATCCTGACACGCTTCCCGGATATTTCTATATTTGCTTTCCAAAAAGGAACTTCCCATGAGAAAAACGTTCAAGCTATTACCTCTCTTTGTCATTTTCCTGATGATGGTGGCCTGCGCTCAAAAGACGGATCACGTTATCACTATCAGCACAAAATACGGCGACATGGTTGCCATACTTTTCGATGAAACTCCAAAGCATAAAGCCAACTTTATCAAGCTGGCGAAAGAAGGGTTTTACGACAGCCTGCTTTTTCACCGCGTCATAGAGGAATTTATGATTCAGGGCGGTGATCCTGATTCGAAAACTGCCTCACCGGGGCAGCCCCTTGGAATGGGTGGTCCGGGTTACACTATCGATGCAGAATTTGTCCCGACGTTTTTTCATGGAAAGGGAGCCCTTTCTGCAGCGCGCCTTGGCGACACACAGAATCCGGAAAAGGCATCGAGCGGAAGTCAGTTTTACATTGTTCAAGGCAAAAAATTTACCGAGGAAGAACTGAAGTTTGATGAGCAGAAGTTCAACATGGCGATGCAGCAGTTCTTCGAAAATCCTGATAACAAGCCGGCGTACGACACCATCATGCAATTCTATCAAACGCGAAATCGCCAGGCATATGAAGCTTACTTACAGGAGCTGCGTCCGCGCGTCGAAAAGGAAACCGGAATCGTCGCTGAAAAGGAAATTTCTCCTGAGCGTCTTGAGTTGTATACGGCTACCGGCGGCGCCCCGCATCTTGATGGACAGTACACCGTGTTTGGAAGAATAATCAAAGGCCTTGATGTGATCGACAAGATAGCCGCGCAGCCAACCAATGAGGGGAACCGACCTGTTGAAGATATCCGTATGTCTGTGAAAGTAGAAGAAAAGACGCGCAAGAAAATCGAAAAAGAATTCGGGTATAAATATCCTGTTAAGGAAAAGAACTAAGGCAGTTGTGTGATGAACGTTCTCGTCACCGGCGCCAATGGTTTACTTGGTCACAAACTGATCAGGCTTTTGCACAGTGATCCGGAGGCTGAGCTCATCGCGTCCGGAAGACGGTCCGCGGTACCATTCTTTCAGGACGTAAAGTATTGCCCGATGGACATCACGGATGCCGATGCTGTCTTTGCGGCAATGAACAAGCACAAACCAGATGCGGTGATTCATACGGCGGCAATGACGAACGTCGACCTATGTGTAAAAGACCCGGAAGGATGTCGTAAGACCAATGTCGATGCAGTCAAGTTCCTTACAAGCGCGTGCGAAGCAAACGAAAC
This sequence comes from Bacteroidota bacterium, assembly GCA_023417955.1. Classification (GTDB taxonomy): domain Bacteria; phylum Bacteroidota; class Bacteroidia; order Cytophagales; family Cyclobacteriaceae; genus Ohtaekwangia. The sequence continues at coordinate 1,218 of JAEZDW010000438.1, read as the reverse complement.
GCGGTTCATATACTTGTCCACCGATTTTATTTTTGACGGCAAACACGGTCCGCTTGATGAATCTGCAACGCCTGCTCCTGTCAATTTCTATGGCGAATGCAAAGCAGAGGCAGAAGTCATCGTTTCTGAGAGCAAACTTTCATGGGCCATCATTCGCACCGTACTTGTTTATGGCATAACACCGGACTTAAGTCGGTCGAATATTGTGTTGTGGGTTAAGGACAACCTCGAACAGGGCAAACCAATCAATGTAGTTAACGATCAGTTCAGAACGCCGACACTCGCAGAAGACCTTGCCGACGGATGCGTGCGTGTACTCAGGAAAAATGCAACCGGCATCTTCCATATTTCCGGAGAGGAAATGTTAACGCCGTACGATATCGCAATCCGGGCTGCGGAATATTTTAAGCTGGATCGATCATTAATCACTCCGGTTGATTCTGCATTTCTAAAGCAGCCTGCGCGTCGTCCGGCACGCACGGGATTTATTATTGATAAAGCAAAACGCGAGTTAGGATATCAGCCTCGTTCCTTGGATGAAGGCCTTAGCATTCTAGCCGCGCAAATCAGTAACCGGAGCCTGTCATGATTCCGACGTCTTTCGGTTCATCGCAAAGTAGTAAATCGGAATACCAATAAGGGTGATGATGATACCAGGCCAGGTGTAATCGGGTTTGAATCGCACGAGCAGCAGACAAAACGCGCCACCCATAACCAGGTAAATGATCGGCAGGAAAGGATAGCCAAATGCCTTGTAAGGGCGCGGCAGATCCGGTCGTTTCACACGTAATATGAATATGCCAACGATGGTCAGCATGTAAAAGACAACAACACCCAAAGAAATCATATCAAGCAGGTCACCGTATTTTCCGCTGAGGCACCAAATACACGCAAGCAGACACTGTATCCAAAGTGCTTTGCCGGGAACTGAAAACTTGTTCAGCTCGCCTACCTGCCGGAAGAATACGCCGTCTCTGGCCATCGTGTAGTAAACACGTGCACCCGCAAGGATTAATCCGTTGTTACAACCAAAGGTTGAAATCATGATCATGAGTGCAATCACGATAGTGCCACTGTTACCGAAAATTGCATTGGATGCCGCCACGCCGACGCGTTCCTTTTCAGCGAATGCAATTCCTTCCAGCGGCAGCACGGCAGTGTACATAATGTTTGCACTCACATAAATAACGGTAACGATAAGCGTCCCCAGGAACAATG
>JAEZDW010000053.1 GCA_023417955.1 Bacteroidota bacterium | reverse complement strand
GTTGAAGCTTATGTCCTGTGGGCGTATTTCCTGCTCCTCAGCCATCACTGCGGCGAGTTCAATTATGGATTTCAGCTCCCTGATATTACCCGGGAAAGGATATTGCAACAATTTCTCCTGCGCCTCGGGGCTGATTTTGAATTTGCGCATACCGTTTTCGTTGGCGAACTGATCCAGGAAGTGTTTCGCGATCAGGATCATGTCATTTCCGCGCTCGCGAAGGGGAGGGAGGTGTACCGGCAAGCCGAGCAAACGATAGTAGAGGTCCTCGCGGAATCTGCCGGCCTTGACTTCCTCCGAGAGATCCTTATGCGTTGCCGCAAGTATTCTTACATCGAGTTTGATCACCTGGTTACCACCTATTCGGGTCACTTCACGTTCCTGTAGCACGCGCAGCAGTTTCGCCTGGAGGTTCGGATCCATTTCACCGATCTCGTCGAGGAAGATGGTGCCGCCTTCGGCTTCTTCAAACTTTCCGATCCGTCGGGTAAGGGCACCGGTAAAGGCTCCCTTTTCGTGTCCGAACAACTCGCTTTCAATCAGGTCTCTTGGAATTGCCGCGATGTTCACGGCAATGAACGGCTTGTTCTTCCTTTTCGAATTATAGTGGATTGCCTTTGCAACAAGTTCCTTTCCGGTTCCGGTTTCGCCGGTGATACTAACCGAGATGTTAGTCTGTACAGCTTTCTCAAGCAGTCCGAAAATACGCTTTATCGCCGGGCTGGAGCCAATGATGCTTTTTTCGAATTCATACTTCTCAGAGATTTCTTTCTTGAGATGATTGATTTCGCGGATCAGTGAGGTACGGTTCCGGGCGTTGTTGATGGAATTCAGGAGGCGGTCCTTCGTCTCGTGGTCTTTCGCTATATAATCATACGCGCCGAGTTTCAGTAGCTCAACTGCCGTATGAATTTTCTCCTGCGCCGAAACGATGATGACACTGATGTTGGGGTCATGACTCCGAATCTGGGCAAGTACTTTCTCACCCGGCATGTCCGGAAGCGAATAATCAAGTGTTATCACCGCCGGGTTCTTATATAAATTATTCAGGCAGTCCTTTCCCGACGTAAAAAATTCAAGTTCGTAGTCCGGGTTAAGTTCCAGCACATAACGCAAAAATTTCGTATAGGCAGGGTCATCTTCAACTACAAAGATTTTGACAGGGTCTTTGTCGTACATAACATTCAAGATTGCAATCTGTAAATATACGTTCGATTTAGTTGTTATGAAATGGTTGGAAATCACCAAATATTCCTGAAATTCACTGGCTATAATCAACAAGTAGTGAAGGGTGCATTGTCTTCTTTAGACGCGTCTGAACGCGAGCTGATTTACAAGGGGCCGCTGCTGGTATGTCTGCTGCTTGCGGGTGCCGATGGTGAAATCGACAATCGCGAGATACGCAAGGCAATTGAGATGGCGCGCGACCAGCACTGGGTTAGATCCGCCCTTCACGGTTACTTTCAGGAGGTGGCTACAGACTTCGAGGACAAACTCAAGATCCTGATGCAGGCATACCCGTCGCGCACCGACAAACGCAACGAAGTCATTAGCGCTGAATTGCGCGGGCTCAACGGGCTTTGGTCAAAACTGGGAACCGAATTTTCTGAAGCATATTATGAGATGCTCCGTTACCTCGCAGAACGCATAGCCTCCTCTTCGGGCGGTTTTTGGGGAAAGATCACCACGGAAGAAGCAAAGTTGCTGGACTTGCCAATGCTTGAAAATCCTTCCAAAAAATAATAGCGTTTATTCCGATTGCGCTTTTTCCTTGCGACACATTTTTCATCTTTGCACACACGATCGTTAACCAATTATGCCCGGATATTCCATCGTTAGAAGCGCCGCCATTCCGCTACGCCTCGTTTGTATCATGTGGGGGCTCTTCCTGACGGACTACCTTTTACCCTTTATTCAGCTTAACGCTTTTGGGATTATTCCAAGGACCGCATTTGGGTTGATCGGAATTTTTACGGCGCCAATGCTTCACGGATCCTTTGCGCACCTGATGTCTAACACCATCCCCCTGATGTTTCTCGGTACCGTGTTGTTTTACTTTTATTCCAACATTGCGCAATCCGTTTTCCTTCGAGCCTACTTCTGGACCAACCTCCTGGTCTGGCTTTTCGCTCGCGAGGCAAATCACATTGGCGCAAGCGGACTGGTCTACGGGATGGCGTTCTTCCTGATATTCTTTGGAATTTTCAGGCGCGATTTCATTTCGATTTTTGTTTCAATAATTGTATTGTTGCTGTATGGCGGTGTATTCTACGGCGTGCTCCCTACCGATCCCCGTGTCTCATGGGAGTCACATCTCGGAGGCGCGCTTGTCGGGATTTCAACCGCGGTAACCTATAGCCGAAAAAAAAGGTGAGCTGATGGACGCGAATGTGAGAAAAGTAATGGCAGATCTGAAGGCACGGCGCTTTGAACCCGTGTACTTTCTGCAAGGCGAGGAAACGTATTACATAGACCTCATTTCTGATTATATCGAACAGCACGCGCTGACCGACGCCGAAAAGAGTTTTAATCAGGTAGTCGTTTACGGCAAGGATGCAACGATGGCAACGATCCTTACCCATGCGCGCCGGTTCCCAATGATGGCTGAACGCCAGGTAGTGATTATAAAAGAGGCTCAGGATATCCAGGATATCGGCAAGGAAACCGGCAGCAAACTTCTGCTCGACTACCTCACCAAAGTCGTTCCGTCTACCATACTGGTTTTTTGCCACAAGAACAAGACTCTCGATAAACGTCGCGAATTAGGAAAGAAGATCGATAAGCTTACCCTGTGCATCACGACAAAGAAACCGTATGACAACCAACTCCCCGAATTCGTGGGAGAGTACGCAAGGGAAAAAAAGATCCAGGTAGAGGATCGTGCAATTCACGCGCTGTGTGAATTCGTCGGCAACGACCTGCACCGGCTGGCGAACGAACTCGACAAACTGGCGATCTCACTTCCGCCGGGTGAAGTCATTACCGCTGAGCGGGTGATGAATCAGGTAGGGGTGAGCAAAGAGTACAACATCTTCGAACTCCAGAGAGCGATCATTCAAAAAGATACATTGCTCGCAAACAAGATCGTCAACTACTTCGAAAGCAACACGCGAAAGAATCCGATCATACCGGTGGTAGCATTCCTCTACTCGTTCTTTAGCAAACTGTTAGTTGCTTCAGCTGCTAAAGATAAAAGTGAAAAGGGACTGGCTAGTGAGCTGAAAGTGAGCCCTTATGCTGTTCGCGACTACAGCTTTGCTTTACGTCAATATCCGCAGGAAAGAATCATCGACAACATCAGTTTTCTGAAAGAAGCAGATTTGAAACTCAAAGGAGTAAACTCCGGATCCTCAACGGATGGTCAGGTCATGCGCGAACTTGTCTGGCGGCTGATACAGTAATCACATCCCAATCTTCGAAGTCATTTTAATCTGCGGTCTTTGTTGCAGAATCGGAACGCAACCCACTATCTTTAAGTCCATGCTTCACAGTCATGGATTCACGTCAGGTGAAAACGGATGCTCGTGATGGCGACAACTGCCATGTCAGAAAATAGGTATCCACGTTCTTTGCGCGTTGAATGTTTCGCGGAGTTGATCTTCTTCCGGCCGGCATTTGCCGTCTGCAATGTTTCCCTTAATAGTGGTACGTTTTATGCTCCAATGGCTTTTTTCAGTTGCCGGTTGGCAATAAATTTTTTGCCGGACTGTTTTACATCAAAACTTACTTAACACCGATGCCCAGGGTTTTCATTTTTTTATGTCTTGGTTTGCTTGCTCATGGATCCTTTGCTCAGGATCAGCTGTCCAGGAATCATGTCGAAAGGCTTTACGAACGGGGTGAAGATCTTATCACCCACGCCAACTATGGGGCCGCCCGCGAAGTTTTCACTGAATTTCTCGCGCATGCCGAACCGTCGGATACGCGGAGAGGCGAGGCCGAGTATTACGTCGCATTCAGTGCACTTACTCTTGGACACCGCGACGGGGAAAAACTCATCGAACACTTTATTACACAAAACCCCTCAAGCCCAAAGGCTTCGACCGCGTATTTCGATCTTGCCAACTTCTTTTATAACGAAGGCAACTATACGAAGGCTTCTTCTTACTTCAGGAAAGTCAGCTTCCCGGCGCTGAGCAATGAACAGCAACTCGAAGGACACTTCAAATGGGGTTACAGCTACTTCAGTCAGAAGAAGCTTGATGAAGCGCTGGAGCAGTTCAATTTCGTAAAGAGTCAGCGGACCGGGTTCTCACCTGCAGCCAGTTATTATGCCGGGTTCGTTGAATCATCAAAAGGGCAGTACGACGAAGCACTTGCCGACCTCAAGCGGGCTGAAGCAAGTCCTTCTTATTCCAACGTGGTACCGTACCTCATCACAAACATCTACTTTCAGCAAAAGAAATACGACGAGGTGATCCAATACGCCAATACGCTTAAGGATCGGAAAGGTGTCGCGAACTCATCGGATATCTCCATGCTTGTCGCAGAATCGTATTACTACAAGGCTGACTACAAGAACGCCATTGACGCCTATCAGCGTTACCTCGATAACAACGCCCGGGCCGAGGGGGGTCTGCTGTTCCGCGCTGGATATGCAAACTACGTCGAAGGCAACACGGAGCGCGGAATCGCTTACCTCGATAAGGCCGCAGCAAGTCGCGACACGGTAAGTTATTACGCGTCATATTACCTTGGGATTTTGCATGTTAAACAGGGCAATAAGACTCTCGCACTGAACGCGTTTGACTATGCGCCCAAGAATCCGGCTGATCCTTCGCTGGCTGAGGAAAGTGCTTTTCAGGTTGGAAAGATCGCGTACGATGCCGGCAAACCGGACAGAGCAATAAGTAATTTGAAAGCTTCATCAAGACTTATCCGAAGAGCAAACACGCCCCTGAGGTTAAGGAGCTTCTGGCGCAGGCCTACATCAACGGCAACAACTATAACAAGGCCATCGAGTACATCGAAGCTCTGCCTAATCGCAACCAGCTGATTAACCAGGCTTACCAAAAGGCGACCTATCTGAAAGGGATGGAGTTGTTCAACAAAGAACAGTATGCCGAGGCTGTTCAGAACTTCGGGAAATCATTGAATTACCCCGTTGATCCCAAATACGTAGTGCTTGCAAGCTTCTGGAACGCTGAGGCCTACTCCATGGCGCGGCGCTACGACGAAGCATTAAAGCATTACCAGAAGGTTGTATCTCTTCTTCCTGATGTTGAGCAAGATATACTTGTAAAAACACGTTATGGTTTGGGCTATGCCTTCTACAATACAAAGGCATGGGACCGCGCGTTGTTCAACTTCAAGGATTTCACGAACCGGACCAACATTCATAATCCAAACTATTCCGACGGTCTTATCCGCCTGGCGGATTGTTATTATGTGAGCCGTCAGTACGAGGATGCTCTCGCAACCTATAACAAAGCCAAGTCAGCCAGTACGGCCGATAATGATTACATCTTGTATCAGACGGGTGTGATTTTCGGGATGCAGAAGAAATACAACGACGCCAGTGCACGGTTCTCCGAGCTACTTACCAAGTTTCCGAAGTCACAGTACCGCGACGAGGCGATCTTCAAACGGGCGGAGTACGACATGGAGCAAAGCAATTACACCTCCGCCGTCGACGGGCTGTCCCAGCTTATCCGCGAAGGCGGCTCAAGGCTTATGCCCCTTGCGTACATGCGTCGCGCTCAGGCAAACTATAACCTGAAACAGTACGAGCGAAGTATAAACGACTACAAGCGTATCATCGACGATTATGCCAGCCATCCTGTTTCGAAGGATGCACTCCCGCTGTTGCAGGAGGCTCTGACCGCAGTAGGAAAGTCCGACGATTTTGCTGCATATCTGCAGAAACACAAGCAGGCAAACCCCGATAATCAGGGTTATGAAGCACTTGAATTCGAAGGTGCTAAGAACTTGTATTTCAGTCAGCAATATGCCAAAGCTATAACCAATCTTGTAAGCTTCCTTCGTGAGTATCCATCGTCGCCAAACGCGCGCGAAGCAAAGTTCTTGCTGGCCGAATCGTACTTCCGTACCAATCAGTTTGATTCCGCAATACCGTTATACACGGAGTTGGGCAACGATCCTGCATTTACGGATGCAAGTCGTGTGGCGGGCAGATTGTCGGAAATCCACTTCAGGAACAAACAGTACCAGAAAGCAATTCCACAGTTCAGAAAACTTGAACGCCTGGCCACGAACAAACGCGAGCAATTTAACGCATGGTCGGGCCTGATGGAATCCTATTACAATACCGGGAACTACGACTCGGCTGATGTGTATGCACGTTCGATCGTGGATGGCGGAAGCGTAAGTGCAGGGTCACAGAATAAGGCCTCACTGTACCTGGGCAAGTCGGCCATGGCACGGGGTGATTTCGATACGGCGAAGGATGAGTTCCTTAACACACTAAATACGGCCAGAGACGAGTACGGAGCGGAGGCTAAATATCTGCTGGCAAAAATCCTCCACGATGAGAAGGAATACAAACAGGCGTATGAAACCCTGATCGGACTCAACAATGACTTCTCAGCGTACGATGCCTGGGTTGGCAAGGCGTTCCTATTGCTGGCGGATAACTTTGTCGCCACAAACGACATCTTCCAGGCCAGGGCAACCCTCCAGTCTCTAATTGACAACTTCCCCGACGATTCTGTCAAGGCCGAAGCGCGGAAGAAGCTTGAGGAACTCGAAAAGCGCGAGTTGGAGAAACAGAAACAGGTCGAAGCCGATACACTAGACAATTAATCGTTCCTATTTTTTACGATCATGAAGATGCCATCCTTTTCATTTCAAATTGCAAGATCCTTAGTTGCAACAGTTGCGTCTCTTTGCTTTTTCGGTTTTGCTGCGTATGGTCAGAAAGACTGGACAGGGGAGATCCCTTCGGTGGATATCGAAATTGTTGAAACGCGCGAGCTAACGTTGCCACCGGCGAATCGCAATTTCGAGAAGATTCCACCACGTCCTTCGGAGCCGATAAAGCCACCAATACGCTACGATTTTCAACCGTTTAATTTTTCAGCACCGCCGGTGACTCCGTTGATCAGACCACTTAAACTAAAGCCTGCATCCCCAGGCACTATCTATGGTGGTTTTCTGCGACTTGGCTATGGAAATTTTGGGTCGCCACTGCTTGAAGGGTACATCACTTCACGGAAGGACAAGGATAAACTTGTTGGTGCTCATTTGTACCACTCAAGTTCAGCAAAAGGGCCGGTTGACGGTAAGAATTCGGGAAACGGAACAACCAAGGCCTCACTCTTTGGAAGGACGTTCAGCCAGTCAGTTGCTTTCTCCGGACGTATCGATGCTGAAAACAGAACGACGCATTTCTACGGTTATCCAGAAGAACTTGAGGTAGATGGTTCGGACATTAAGCAGGCATACAATCTCTTTAGAATCGGCGGCGATATTTCGAATGCAAAGAATACCGACTTTTCGTACAAACTCGGAGCCCAGATCAGTTACCTCGCAGACAAATACGATGCGCGTGAAACAGAGGCGGATATCATCTTTGAGTCTGGTTACAAAATCAGTGACGAATCCCGCCTTAACATTGACGCATCCTATACGGCATTGAGTCGAAAAGACATCGATGTGTCTTCAAAGTTAAGAAACCTGTTTTCCGTATCGCCGAGCTATACCTTTGTGGCGCTTGAAGACCTCGTGATAAAACTCGGGCTTACAATTGCGTTTGAAAACGATACGCTGAATAAAGACTTTCACATCTACCCAAACGTAAGGGTGACTTATCCGTTGAGTCCGTCTGTTGATCTGGTTGCAGCACTCGAAGGTGGTATGGAGAAAGTGTCCCTGCAGACACTTTCGTATAAGAATATTTGGCTGGGACCCAATGTACCCCTTTACCACCTGAGCAAACTGTACGACCTCAATGTGGCAATCAACGCCCGTGTCGGCAACAGAGTCGGCGCTCATGCCGGTATCAGTATGTCGGCATCGCGTAACATGCATTTCTTTGTTAACCGTCCGAATACCGTTGAACGTCCCTGGGGACAGGCTCAGTTTGATGTACTTTATTCGGATGCATTTTTCTATCGCACGAATCTCTTCGGATCACTCAGCTATGCACAGTCGGAGAAGGTTAAGCTCTTCCTTCGCGGCGACGTTTACACATACGCTCTTGGCAAGGATCAGGAAGTCGGAGAGCCGTGGCATTTGCCGCGTTATAAGCTGAACGCGAGTGCCTCCTTTAATGTGGCTGAGAAACTACTGCTCAGTGCTGATATTATCGGTATGGGTGGCATGAAGGGCATGGATCCTGAAACAGGGAACGTTATCAAACTGGATGGCGCACTTGACCTGAGTGCGAAGATAGAATACCTCTTCTCACAGAGTTTCTCAATCTTCGGGCAGTTCAACAACATCGTAGGAAATAACTATCCGCTGTTCTTGTATTACCCTGCTCGCGGGTTCCAGTACACGGCAGGGATCACGTGGAGCTTCTGAGGTCGGATGGAGTAAGGTCCGGGAATCGTTTGTAAGCTGGAAATTTTGCTTATTTTTGTATAATTAGCTAATCCTTAGAACCTAACTATTTTTTAATATGGCTAAAAGAAAGCAAAACAATGACGACGCGTCAGAGGAAAATCATGACAACATCAATAATGAAAATACCGATGACACGTTTGGTTTGCCGGAGGTTGAATACGAGCCGATAGATCGGGATGAACCGGTAGAAGAACCTCCTGTCGAAGAGCCTGTATATGAGGAGACGAACGAAGTGAGGGAAGACCTCGTCCAGCCTGAAGAGGTGTACGACGAGCCTCACCATGAAGAACATCAGGAATTCCAATCACGCTACGCTTACATGGAAGAAAACAATCAGTCGGTGTGGCCCAAGGTACTTGCCATTCTGCTGACACTGGTCGTAGTCGGAGGAGCAATCTATTATTTTGCTTATTATAAACCAGCCCAGGACAAAGAGAAACAGGAGCGGTTGGCTCGCGAGGAGGAACAAAGACGCGCGCGTGATGCACAACGCGCCCGCGAAGCCGAAGCAAAACGCCTCGCTGATGAAGCAGCACAGCGGAAGGCTGATTCCCTGGCTAATCTCAAGAAGGAAGGTTCAATTGAGATGTTGTCAGGAAGGACCGGCCAATACTGGGTTGTCGTAGCGAGTGCTATCGATGATGATCTCCTTATGGATTTCGCGCAGAAGCTTTCAAAGGATGGCAAGCAGGTTAAGATCATTCCTCCGTTTGGTAAAGAAGCTAAGTTCCACCGACTGGCAATCGACTCCCGTGACAATTATCAGGACGCCCAGGCGTTGGCTGATGGACTGAAGGGTGGGGAATTTGGTGACCAGCTGTGGGTCGTGAGATATTAATTTTTTCCGCCTGAGGTACGGTACAGTAATTGCTGTCGTTTACTACATAGCGGTATATTTCAGCTACTTTTATTTTTTAAACTTTACTCTCTACACGAATGATTTTACTTCAGATCGCCCAGGATACAACTACAGTTGATTCAGGACTGGGGGAATCCGTTTCTATTATTGATCTTGTTTTCGCGGGTGGACCCGTGATGATTCCAATTGCTCTGCTTTCGGTTGCAGCAATCTATTTGTTCGTCGAACGCCTTCTGGTGATCAACAAAGCCAATCAGGATCCCGACGCTTTTATGGGACGTGTCAAGGAGCTGGTGATGCGGGGAGATGTTAACGGCGCGCGCATGCTGTGCTCACAAAATGACACACCTGTCGCGCGTATGATAGAGAAGGGAATTTCACGGATCGGCAGCCCGCTTAAGACCATCGAAGCGTCTATCGAAAATGTGGGCAAGATCGAAATCTTCAAGCTTGAGAAGAACCTGTCTACGCTTGCTACAATTGCAGGTGCCGCGCCGATGATCGGATTTCTCGGTACTGTAATTGGAATGGTGCAGGCGTTCATTGCCATTGCCCAGGAGGAGGGATCGGTTAGTCCGAAACTGCTCTCGTCCGGTATCTACACCGCTATGATCACTACTGTCGCCGGATTGATGGTCGGTATCATTGCTTACCTTGCGTACAACTATCTTGTAACACGTGTGCAAAAGGTTATTCACAAGATGGAATACACGTCCATCGACTTCATCGACCTGCTTCAGGAACCCCGGTAACCACTTAAACGTTTCTGCTTTATGAGGCTCAATTCAAAAAACAAAGTAGACGCTGGTTTCAGCATGGCTTCCATGACAGACCTGATCTTTCTGTTGCTGGTGTTCTTCATGCTGACATCCTCTTTTGTGACGCCTTCAGGCCTTCCGGTGAATTTACCATCAGCGAAAAAGAGTGTGATTGAAGTTCAGAAACTTTCCGTTACTGTAACGAAAGATTTTCAATACTACGTGAACGACAAGAAGATCAGCAGGGCCAATTTGGAAGGCGAACTCAAAAGCCGATTAAACGCACCAGGCGGATCGGTTGTTATTCACATCGATGAGACTGTGCCTACTGAGCACCTCGTGTACGTGGCTGGCATAGCCGCGGAGCTTGAAGCTAAGGTGGTAGTTGCAACAAAACCCGGAAAGAAATAATCATGATACAGGCCGAGGACAAAAAGAACCAACGTATTGCAATGATTACTTCGCTGACTATTCACGGAGTAGTATTTCTTTTGTTGTTTTTCCTCGTTGCATGGAAAGCGCCCAACCCGCCACACCCGGAAATTGGTATTGTGGTAAACTGGGGAGAAGATAAACAGGGTTCGGGTGATACACAACCCGACAAATCTGCAGGCTCTGAAGGCACAAAGGAGGAGGAACCCAATCAACCTGATCCCGTTCCTGAAGAACCTCAGGTACAGCCTGAAGAAGTAGTTGAGTCGAAACCGGCAGAACAGGAGATCGTTTCGAAAGTGGAGAGCCCGGTGGTGGTTAAGGAAAAGAAAGAAGAGGTAAAGCAACCTGAGAAACCGGTTGAAAAGACTGAACCAAAGAAGGAACCGGAGAAACCCAAGGTCGACGAGAATGCGCTCTTCAAACCAAAGTCCGCGACAACGGACAACAAGACTGCTGACGCAAAAGCTGGTCAGAAAGCCAACGAAGGTAACGACGCGAACAAGTCCGGTAACAAAGGCCAGACCGATGGCACACTTGATAAGAATGCCGTTTACAACGGCCCGGCGGGGGGCGGCAACAATGGGCTTGGACTGCAAATGCCAGGTTGGGCGTGGGCAACGCAGCCTCAACCGAAGGGATTGACAAGTACATTGTCAGGCAAAGTCCGTTTTGAGATTGAAGTAGATGAGAACGGGGATATCATTGGTATTAACACCCTTGAAAGAACCCTCAACTTCGAAGATGAGCGAATGCTGAAAGCGCTTATCCAAAAAAGCAGGTTGGAAAAGACATCGCCTGGCGATGCGCCTCCGAAATCAAAAGGAATCGTTGAGTTTACGCTAAGGCTTGAATAATGAATGACGCGTACGTTTCTTTCATCCAGGACGTCGTTATTTCAATACATGCCAACATCCGCGAACTTCGCGACCGCAAGAACTTCGCTGATCCGGAAGAGCAGGCATACATCGATGGCAAGCTGATGGCCTACCAGGAAGTCGATAGTCTCCTCCGCAGCAGCGCCCGTGAATTCAACCTTCCTGCAGAAGAACTCGGACTTGCAAAGAAACAGTAGCCTGCCTATTGAAAATTCCTTGAAGGATAAGCACATTTGCGGTGGATGTTTACCACCTACGCCGACACCCTGACGTACCTTTACCAGAACCTTCCGGTTTTTCAACGCGTCGGCAGTGCCGCCTACAAAAAGGATCTCGCGAATACAATCCGACTTTGCGAGATACTTGATAATCCCCAAAAGAAATTCAAGTCTGTTCACATCGCGGGTACCAACGGGAAGGGAAGTACCTCGCATATGCTCGCCGCTGTTCTGCAGGTTGAGGGATACAAAACCGGTTTGTACACGTCGCCGCACCTGCATGAATTCACCGAGCGTATACGCGTTGACGGTGCAGAGATCTCGCGCGAATTTGTGATAGACTTTGTCAACCGTATTCATCCGTACATTGACGAAATCAGGCCGTCGTTCTTCGAGATTACGGTAGCTATGGCGTTTGATTATTTTGCCAGCGAGCGTATTGATATTGCCGTTATTGAAGTCGGGTTGGGTGGCCGACTTGATTCTACGAACGTAATCACGCCAGAGCTTTCGCTGATCACAAACATCGGAATGGACCACAAGGATCTGTTAGGGGATACGTTGGTGCAAATCGCCGGGGAAAAAGCCGGTATCATCAAACCGGGTGTTCCCGTTGTGATAAGTGAGCGACAACCTGAAATTGACAGCGTCTTCATCCGGCGGGCACAGGAACTCGATTCACCAATCTATTTTGCATCCGGAGATTTCAGGGTTGAACCTGTTCATAAGGCCGGCCGTATTACGCTAAATGTCTTCCATGGAGGAGACCTGATCTTCCCGGAACTGTACATTCCCTTACAAGGGTATTATCAGCAAAAAAATTTAATCGGTGTGCTGAAGGCTGTTGAAGTCCTTGATGATTTGAACTGGGGCATTACCTCGGAAGGATTGATCAAAGGTCTAAGTGAAGTTACGAGTTTAACAGGGCTTAAAGGACGTTGGCAGAAGCTCGGAGAACGTCCGCTTGTCGTCTGCGATACCGGTCACAATATCGACGGCATTCGCGAAGTCGTTAATCAAATACGCGCACAAAGCTTTCAAAAATTACATATCGTTTTGGGTGTGGTGAAGGACAAGGACCTTCGTGAGGTCCTTGAAGTTTTGCCAGGTGATGCATTCTATTACTTTTGTGAAGCGAAGATTCCACGGGCGATGCCGGCAGCACAGCTTGCTGAACTCGCGGAGTCGGCGGGACTCTCAGGCGTGATTGTCCCGGATGTTCGAAGTGCTGTGAATGAAGCCAGAAACCGTGCTGCCCCAGATGATATGATTTTTATTGGTGGAAGTACTTTTGTTGTCGCGGAACTGGACAATCTATGAAACGAAAACAAGAGCGGTTCAGGATCATTGAGGAACGTCTCAATGTAATCGAACCCAGCAAACCCATCTACCGGGAGATCAAAGGCAGATGGCACAGCGATCACTTTAAGAACGAGAATCCGATTACAGTCGAACTTGCGTGTGGCAGGGGTGAGTATTCAATTGGCCTGGGCCGGATGTTTCCGGAGCGCAATTTCATCGGCGTCGATATTAAAGGCGAACGGATATGGAAGGGAAGCACGTTGGCAACGGAAGAGAACCTGTCGAACGTCGCTTTTCTCAGAACACAAATTCTCCTCATTGAGAATTTTTTCGACACTGGCGAGATCGATGAAATCTGGCTGACGTTTCCCGATCCGCGCCCGCGTAAACGTGACATCAAGAGACGCTTGACAAGTCCACGGTTTCTTGAGATGTACAAGAAGTTGCTTCGACCTGGAGGGTGGCTACGTCTCAAGACAGACAATACCGTTCTTTTTGAATATACACTCGAAGAAGTCAGTCAACGCAACGACATCGATGAATTCAAATTTACACGGGACATCTATACCTCGGACCTGCGGCCGGAGTGTTTTGATATCAGGACGCGATATGAGGAAGAGTTCGCTGCGAAAGGAGAGACCATCAAGTATCTCCGTTTCCGATTTAAGTGAAATACACCCCATCTATGAATATGGATTACTTCGAACTGGAAGAAAAGT
>JAEZDW010000359.1 GCA_023417955.1 Bacteroidota bacterium | reverse complement strand
GGTTGAACGGTGCAGGGCACATATGGCTAACTCTAACAGGCGTATCAGAAGAATCGGGGAAATTTTCAATTCAATTATTGAAAAACCGCTGCTCACATCGTCCCTGGTTCTCGTCATGGTCACGATTGTTGTGATCGGTCTTAGTCTTCAGTATTACATCAGGGATTTCGATACATTCATCCAGCAGGTTCTCGCCGAGGCTCATGGTATGATCTTCGATATCGCGGTTATCGGTATCTTGATTTTCTGGTTAAATAAGAACGGAGAAACCCGTCAACGGATACGTACTTACAAAGACGAGATCGATGACTTTCGCCTGTGGGAGTCGGAAGAAGCTGCATTCCGTACGGTTGGTAATATCAAGCGTCTGAACCGACATAAGATTTACGAAATTAATCTTGTGAACTGTTACCTCCCGAGAACCAATCTCAACTATGTGAATCTCTCCGGGTCGAATCTTAATTCGTCAAACGTTTCCCAGTCAACGCTTATTGAATCGAATTTTGAAAATGCACGTTTGAATCAAACGAATTTTGAAAATTCTAACCTGAATCAGGCGATCCTTCGCGGTGCGTATGCGAGTGGGGCAAACTTCAAAGATGCATTTCTTATTAAAACGTGCTTTGAAGGAGCGTTTCTCATAAAAGCGAATTTCAAAAACGCTTTCCTGATGGAAGCCGATTTGCGCAATTGCTACCTGATGGGCGCGGATTTCGAAAATGCGAGTTTGTACAAAGCGGATTTACGGGGCGCCAAGGGACTTTCGGTTGAACAGCTGGCGAAGGTCAAAACCCTATACCTCGCACAATTCGATGATGAAATCCTGGACCAGATCAAAGCTGCCTTCCCCGCGCTGGTCGATGCCTGAGCTTTTGGAATAAAGAAATTAAGTATTACCTTTGCATAACAGCAACGGCCTCTTCTACAGGAGGCCGTTGCTTCTTTTTTTGTCGTAGGCGAACGAATTTGATCGTTTGCCAATAAACTAAAACCGGATTGTTAAAAACTTAATTGTATGGGCAAAGTGTCATATTACACCAAGGATGGCCTGGAAAGACTGAAAAGTGAATTGGCGGAATTGAAATCGAAGGGCCGTGCAGATATCGCGCGCCAGATCGCTGAAGCACGGGACAAGGGAGACCTGAGCGAAAACGCCGAGTATGACGCAGCTAAAGACGCACAGGGTCACCTTGAAGCAAAGATCGCACAACTCGAAGATCTCGTAGCCAATGCACGTCTGCTCGATGAAACCAATATTGATACGTCGCGAGTATCTATTCTTTCCAGGGTTACAATCAAAAATAAGAAGAATGGCGCGTCTGTAACCTACACATTGGTCTCTGAAGAAGAGGCTGATCTTAAAGCAGGCAAGATTTCAACAATGTCGCCGATTGGTAAAGGACTGCTCGGTAAACAGAAGGGCGAAACAGCAAAAATCAAGACGCCTGCCGGCGAAGTCGAATTTGAAGTGCTTGACATTACCGCCTGATTATGGCTTCTATATTTTCAAAAATCATCAACCGCGAAATACCCGGTTACATTGTTGCCGAGGATGACAAATACATTGCCTTCCTTGATATCAACCCGCTGGTTCATGGCCACGCGCTTGTCGTTCCTAAACAGGAAGTTGATTACATCTTTGACCTGGATGATGAATTGCTCGGTGGGCTAATGGTCTTTGCCAAAAAAGTAGCAGCCGCGATCAAACGAAGCGTTCCCTGTGTACGGATCGGTGTTGCGGTCATCGGACTTGAAGTTCCGCACACACATGTGCACCTCGTTCCGTTGAATACGATGAACGATATCAACTTCATGCAACCGAAGATATCCCCTTCAAAGGAAGAACTTGCTGCCATGCAGGAGAAGATCCGGAAGAATCTGGATTGAATAAATTCCAATAAGCGGAAAAAATATTGCCCCGTCCTCGCAGTTTCTTGAGCATTCATCCAGAGGCGTAGCCTCGTATAAAAGAAAAGGTTGCCTCTATCGAAGCAACCTTTTCTTTTGGCTGATAATCTTATTTGTCAAGCGCGGCAACCCCTGGTAAAACTTTTCCTTCGAAGTACTCAAGGAGTGCGCCACCTCCGGTGCTCACGTAACTGACGTCGTCGTTATATCCGAACTGATTTACGGCAGCGGCAGAATCACCACCACCGATCAATGAGAATGCGCCATTCTTTGTAGCCTTTACTACGGCGTCGGCGATTCCCTTCGTTCCGGCAGCAAACTTCTCCATTTCGAACACTCCCATAGGTCCGTTCCAGAGGATCGTCTTTGATGCTTCCACGGTCTTGCTAAACACTGCAGTTGCCTGCGGACCGATATCAAGGCCCATCCAACCATCAGGAATACTGGTATTGTTGGCAACGTTCGTATTTGCATCGGCCGCGAATTTGTCGGCAATAACAGAATCAATGGGAAGCAGAAGGTCAACGCCTTTTGCTTTTGCTTTTTGGATCAGGTCTTTTGCCAGATCGAGTTTGTCAGCTTCAACCAATGAGTTGCCGATGTTACCACCCATTGCCTTGAAGAAGGTGTATGCCATACCGCCGCCGATGATAAGGTTGTTTACCTTGTCAAGAAGGTTTTCGATAATGAGTATTTTGTCTGAGATCTTGGCACCACCCATGATCGCAGTGAACGGACGCGCCGTGTTTTCGAGGACTTTCTTCGCATTCGCGAGTTCGGCTCCCATCACAAGACCTGCACACTTATCACTGAAGAACTGAGCGACAATGGTGGTTGATGCGTGCGCACGGTGAGCGGTTCCAAACGCGTCGTTTACATAGATATCACCGTGCTTGCTCAGTTTCTCCGCGAAAGCAACGTCGCCTTTCTCTTCTTGTTTGTAGAAGCGCAGGTTTTCAAGCAATAAAACTTCTCCGGGCTTCAACGCCGCTGATAATTTGAATGCTTCGTCGCCTATGCAATCACCGGCGAACGTAACTGAAGTTCCAAGTAGTTCTTCCGTTTTCCTGATGGTATGCTTTAGGGAAAACTTTTCTTCCGGGCCTTCTTTTGGGCGGCCCAGGTGCGACATCAATATGCAGCTGCCACCGTCGGCAAGTATCTTCTTCAGCGTGGGTATTGTAGCCCTGATCCTGTTGTCATCAGTGACGTTAAAACTCTTGTCGAGCGGAACGTTAAAATCGACACGGATCAATGCGCGCTTGCCTTTAAAATTGATGTCGTTAATCGTCTTCATAATCTGTTGTAGAATTGTTTTTGAATGATTGAAAGTTCGGTGTACCGGCGTCAGTATACCACCCGCGTGGAACGGTTAAGGTCAATTTTCGAGCGAATGCAAAGCTAAACTTTTTGCGTTTTCTCCGGCTATGGCTGTAGCAAAAATGACCGGCTATTTTAACTCCAATCGGGTTCAATCGTTTGAAAGGCGTCAGTCTCCGAAGCTGATGCCAAGACCTCTGGCTGCTTTAACGAGATAAGAGTCCTTATCAACGAAATTGTAGCTCTTTGTTGCCTCTTCGAGTGATACCGATGTAATCGCATTATTGCGAAATGCGACCATCGTTCCGAAGTCGCCCTCAAGTACGAGTTCGAAAGCTTTCACACCATAAAGAGTAGCGAGCACGCGATCGTAAGCTACGGGCGTGCCACCACGCTGAACGTGACCGAGCACAGTTTCCCGAATCTCCGCCTCGCAGCCTGCTTCCTTCAGCTGTCGTGACAACTGATAAGCGACGCCACCCAATCGAACGTGCTCGGATCTTTTATCATTGAGCGATGACGTGATCGTACCTTCCTTCGGCTTGGCCCCTTCGGCAACCACAATGTTGGCGAAGCCCCTTCCGTTCTTGTAACGTAGGTTTAATCGCTTGACGATTTTTGAGATGTCGTATGGTATCTCCGGTATGAGGCAGATTTCTGCGCCACCAGCGATCGCAGTATGCAAGGCAATCCATCCGGCGTCGCGTCCCATCACTTCCATTATCATGGTTCTGTGATGACTCTCAGCCGTCGTTACAAGTTTGTCTATACTGTCCGTTGCGATTTGGACCGCAGTTTGAAAACCGAACGTCACATCGGTTGCCGATAAGTCGTTGTCAATGGTCTTTGGTACGCCGATGATGTTCAGCCCTTTTTCGAATAGCGCCTTCGATATGCGTTGTGAGCCGTCGCCACCGATGTTTATGACGGCGTGAAACCCCAGATCCTGGATCCTTTTTACAAGTTCTTCCGAACGGTCAATGTGGGTGACCGAACCATCTGGCCGGACTACCGGAAAATTAATCGGGTTGCCTTTGTTTGTAGTCTTAAGAATTGTTCCGCCTTTTATGTGTATACCCGCAGTTTTTTTGCTGGTGAGTTTGATGAGCTCCGGCGGATCACTGAATACCCCGTTAAACGCTTCGACGCTTCCATAGACTTCCCAGTTCTTTTCACGTCGCGCGCGTTTTGCAACTCCGCGAATGACAGCATTAAGCCCGGGGCAGTCGCCACCACCGGTAAGCACGAGGACTTTTTTTACTTTATCCATTTTGCGCAGTAATTGTTGTTAGCGTTTGAAACAAAATAAAGGGAAAAAGCGGCGACAAACGTACGTCGCATGAGAATTTATTCCTGATTTTCAGCAGCTGCCCTGCGCAAGCGGTCATTGATCGCCCGGCCAATGCCTTCGTCCGGAACGAGTTCTGCAAGCACAACATCAACCGGCATGGTATCGAGTTGCCGCAGGGCCGAAAACAGATTCTTTGCAGCCTCCTCAAGGTTTCCGGAAGGCGAGAGCACGACCTGGTGCGGCGAATTGAAGTCGCGTGAAAATGTCAGCACTCCCGAACAATGTGCCGGATAACGTTGCAGCAGTTCTTCAGGATTGCCAAGGATAACTTTCTTGCGCGGTGCATAATGACTCATCAACTGACCCGGCGCCCGCGGGTTAGAACCTGCGCGGATCTTGATTGTAACCGGACCAATGACCTGTTCAATTCTTTCTACCGTCAATCCACCAAGCCGGTAGATCACAGGCTTGCCATCTTCAAAACCGAGTATCGTCGACTCAATGCCTACCGTGCAAGGTCCGCCGTCAAGAACATAAGGAATCTTTTCGCCTAGTTGCCGGATTACGTGTTCCGGACGTGTAGGACTCACGTATCCGAACGGGTTTGCACTTGGAGCGGCAAGAGGAAATGAAAGCTCCCGCAAAAGTTGCCGCGTAATGATGTGGTCAGGGCAGCGAATACCCACGGTATCGAGACCCGAGGTCACCAGGTCGGGAATGATTGCCTTTTTCTTTAATACCATCGTAAGAGGCCCCGGCCAGAACAGGTTCGCTAACTTGTATGCCTGGTGCGGGACCGACTCGACATAAAGTTCGGCGGTGTCGAGATCAGGAACGTGGACAATCAGCGGATCGAATTCCGGCCTGTTCTTGACCGTAAATATTCTAGCCACGGCATCTGCATTCAATGCATTTGCCGCCAGTCCATAAACTGTTTCCGTAGGAATGGCAACCAGTTCCCCGCTGCTTAGAAGCTTTTTCGCTGTTTCAAGATCCGTTCCTGTCTGTGCCATGGTCGCAATAGCAGCGAACGTATAAAAAAATCCCATAACTTGTGTCATTCAGCGTACAATCCCCCAAAAAAGAAATGACCACCCCAGTCAGACTCATTCTTTTCGCGTTGTCCCTGCTCTTTACTGCTGCGCTTTATGGCCAGAACAAGAAACAGACCGTGCTTGAGGGAAAGCTTCGCCAACTTGTAAACACGTTTCACGGTGACGTCGGTATCTACGTCCGCCACCTGAAATCAGGACTGACCGTGAACATAAACGCCGACTCAGTGTTTCCCACGGCGTCG
>JAEZDW010000240.1 GCA_023417955.1 Bacteroidota bacterium | reverse complement strand
GGCAGGAACCAGGCATCACCATAAAGAATGCCGCTTACAACTGTTGGCCTGGATGACGTTTCCACGGTCAATTGTTGCACTTCGTTGTATCGCTGTGCGATCGATGTGAAGACGGAATCGGCCTCATGTCTGCGGTCAAAAAAACATCCGATGAACTTAATCCACTCGGCTCTCCCAAGCGGATGTGTCTCAAGATATTCGGCATTGAGTACAACGGGAATGCCCAGCTCCTCAATTTTTCCGAACTGTCCATAGTCGCTGCTCATGGTATATCCGATAACCAGGTCGGGACGAATGCTGATAAGTCTCTCGAGATTAAGCCCTTTGTCGACTCCGAGTTCTGTGACGTGCCCCGAATCAATTCGCGCCCTCATCTTTTCTGAGCTCACGTAGTCGATTGTAGGAAATCCGATGAGGCGATCCGTGAGCCCCAGGTAATCGAGTAACGGGATGTGTGTAGTCGATGTACAAACAACGGTATGCACCGGTGTTCTGATCACACGAGTTCCCGGATCATGTTCGGGGACTTCTTTCGCATCGCGCGGGACAAGCAGATACCGGTAGCCTGTTTCAGCACCCATGTATGGCCGCCGCACGTCAACCATAGTCCAGCCTTCCCCTTCCACGATAGCGAATCCATTTGCGTATTCTAGCGCAACAGTGTCACCCTGTAGTCGCGGCGATGCGGAAGTATTCCGGTCTTGCTGATTGCAGGAAACTAACGCACCGAACAGTGCGCACGCGAGAAAGGGGATGTGTGTAAACCTGAGCTTCATGGCGTACGCAATGTTAACGAATATTGTGATGAAGGTTATACCATTATCTTTGTTTTCGCGACAAGACCAGCACAGACCTTGTTTGATTCACTACCGTGCATGAATAAGAAGAAGCACACAGATAAGAAAAGAGAGGAGGAGTTGTACTATTGGGAGAACGGCCTGATGGTATTTACGGAGGAATATCACCGACGCAGAGGCTATTGCTGCAAGAATGGTTGTCGCCATTGTCCATATGGATTCAAAAAGGAAGTTCACGGTTAGCTGGAGTGGCGGCAAGGATGCAATGCTCGCGCTGCATCGTTTTCTAAAAAACGAATCGGATGCGATTGTTGTGCACCTGCATTGTGTCCTGCGTATGCCGCAGCGCGAGGTTGGATTACACGGGATCAAAGAAGAACTCATCGACGCGCAGGCTGCGGCAATGAATCTGCCTTTAGTTAAATATTATCTCGATGAGGGATCAAATGCATCATACGAAACCCTTGTTAAAAGAATGTATGAAGACTTCGCAAAAGACGGTATCACGGGAATAATTTTCGGGGATATTTTTCTTGAAGACTTGAAAGCTTACCGCACGAAACTGCTCGAAGGTTCAGGTTTGACGGCAACCTTTCCATTATGGAAGGAGGAATCATTAAGCTGCGTGGAGTCGCTGATAAACGAGGGGTTTCGTTGCGTTGTATGCGCAGCGAATGCACACGTTTATCATGCAGGCTTATTGGGGCGAACGATTGATACGGGTTTTCTCGACAGACTTCCCGACGGTGTCGATCCTGCAGGCGAAAATGGGGAGTATCACACCTTCGTTATTGACGGGCCATTGTTCGGAAAACCTGTGGGCTATACGTCAGGTGCAGTGACGCAAAGGGAATTTGCTTTGTCTGCGAAGCAGGATCAGGAATCAAATCCGGTATTTTATTTTCAGGAGCTGGTTTTGAAGTAATCCAGAAGCGCCTGGAACAGCGAATTGCCTGCATCCGTTGGCGATATGCGGTTGGAACGAACATCATCCTCAAGACGGAGCCGGATCGCCTCAAGTTCCTTGTTTTGATCTAACGCTGTTCGAAGTATAAGGTTGAAATGCTCATGCATGTGGGATACATGCTGACGTTGCCGCGTATCATCAAAGAGTCCGTTTTTTTGAAGGACATCAACAAAGTCAAGTATCGTCTGCCAGGTTTCTGCAATGCCTTCGTTTTGGATGGCGGATGCCGTTAAAACATTCGGAATCCAGGTTGCATTACCGGAAAAGAGGAGGCGGACCGCCTGCTGGAATTCCGCGCGTGCTTCCTTTGCACGCTTAAGGTTATCGCCATCAGCTTTCGTGATCACCATTACATCTGCCATCTCCATTATGCCTTTTTTGATGCCTTGAAGTTCATCGCCGGAACCCGCGAGCATGAGAAGCAGAAAAACATCGGTCATATTCTTGACAGCGACCTCGGATTGACCAACACCGACTGTCTCGATTAGAACGACGTCGTATCCTGCTGCCTCGCAGAGGAGAACAGATTCGCGCGTCTTGTGAGCAACACCGCCAAGTGCATCGGCTGATGCCGACGGGCGAATGAATGCTCCCGGGTTTGTTGCAAGCTCATTCATTCGCGTCTTGTCACCAAGTATGCTGCCTTTTGTTACCTGACTGGAAGGGTCGATGGTGAGCACGGCAATCTTTTTCCCTGTCGAAATAATGTGCTGACCGAAAGCTTCGATAAATGTGCTCTTGCCAACACCGGGTGGACCGGAGATGCCAATCCGGATTGATTTTCCGGTTGAGGGTAGTATTGCATTCAGGATTGATGCCGCAAGCTGACGGTCCTCAGCTCTTGTACTCTCGATGATTGTGATAGCCTGAGCGAGGACCACGCGATCGCCGCGTAAGATTCCGGAGGAATAATAGTCAGGCGCATGACGTATTTTCGTAGCTTGCTTCACTTTTCCCTGAAAATTCTCCCGCTAAATGTATAAATTTACCTGATACGTCCTTCTGAGTATGAAAAGTTTCTGGCTCGATTGTGTGCTGGCTACGGCTTTTGTCTTCCTTGTCATGATTGGCATGGAAAAACTTTCTGAATCGAGAATCTTTGATGCGCTGGATCCCGTGGCGCAGGCACTGGCTGACTTTGAACTGACAGACTATGCCTTTTCATCACTCAGGATTGAAGAACCTAAGCTGGATTCAAATGTCGTGATTGTAAACATTGGCAAATTGGGTCGCGCTGAAATTGCACAGCAGATACGGGTGCTGAGTCAATTCAATCCAAAAGTTATTGCTATCGATGCGCTATTCTTTTGCGAAGGGGCGACTGATCCGGAAAACTGCCCGGGTCGATACGACACACTTGGGAATCTCATCTTGCGCGATGCGATCGAAAACGCAGGAATGATAGTTCTGGCTAACAAACTTATGCAGACCAGAGCGACAAGTATGCTGAATGTGGCGGAGTATGATTCAATACTGTATGCCGAGGATATCCTTCGTGCCCCGAACCTGTATGAAGCATTCGTTAATCTTCCTACAGGAGCGGATCATCAGGAGGACCTGAAAATCTGCCGATCTGTGTATCCAACGATAGATGTTAATGGGAAAACGGAAATTGCGTTTTCAGTGATGGCTGCGAAATTGTTTGATTCTACCAAGGTTGAAAAATTCCTCGCGCGCGACAAATTCGAAGAAGTCATTAACTACAGGGGAAATATTGTGGATCCCTATGGGGCTTCCACGTACCCAGGGATGTACGCAGTCCTTGAATGGTACCAGGCACTCGATCCCTCGCAGTTTGAGCCATCTTTGATTGAGGGCAAAATCGTGCTGATGGGATTTCTTGGCGAGGACCTTAGTGATACCTCCTGGGAAGACAAATTCTTCACGCCACTAAACAAGAAAGTAGGAGGCAGGGCACGCCCCGACATGTACGGTGTGGTCGTACACGCAAATATAATTTCAATGGTCCTTAACGGTGATTTCATTGACGAACTGGAGGATTGGCAGCAGATTGCGATTGCGATTATTCTTTGTTTCCTGAACGTCATCGTGTTTGCCTACATCTTTGAACGATTCCCAATTTGGTTTGATACTGTCTCGATAGGGATACAGTTGATACAACTCTTATTCTTCCTGCTCCTGGTGCCTCACGTCTTCGCCTGGTTTACTTTTAAGCTGGATATCACGATTGCACTGTTGGCACTGGCTATGGCGGGGCCTTGTTTTGAAATTTACATCAGTATCCTGAAAAGTGGCTTTAAGTTTGTTGTTAACAAGTATCTGCTTACCAAAACAAAAAACGAAGTATTAAGCAATTGAAAACAACTCAATTCTTGTCATGTTAAGCTTTAATGTCATGAACAAACGAACGATCACCCTCATCTTCGCACTGGTTTCCGTCTCCTTCACCGGGTTCGGCCAGACCTATGCTTTCAAAGTTCTTGCAAACAAAGGAAGTAATGAAGTCAAGTCAGGCAGCGTCTGGCAACCTATTAAAACTGGTTCAGTCCTTCAACAGAGTGACGAAGTCAAGCTGGGGCCAAACTCCTACCTTGGCCTGGTATCTGCAACTGGTAAAGCACTCGAAGTAAAAGACGCAGGCGTCAAGACTGTGGCTGAACTCCTGAACAAGGTAAAAGGCGAGAACAGTGTCGTTCAGAAGTATACAGACTTTCTTCTAAGCAGCAATTCTCCTGAAGCGAAGAAGAACAGATTAAGTGCGACCGGGGCCGTTCACAGAGCGTTGCCAACACCGTTGAACCTCGTGCTTCCTGAGAACCAACATTCAGCAATATTTAACAACACTGCGATCATTTCATGGGAAGGATCAAAAGTCGCAGGGCCATACGTCCTGACACTGCGGAATATGTTTGATGACGTGCTTCAGAAATTTGAGACACCTGACAAGAACTATGAGGTAGACTTCTCAAAATTCCCTAAAGAGAATGCGATTATTGTTCAGGTGACCTCAAAGACCGACTCCAGGGAAGTAAGTCGCCAGCATCTCATTAAGAGATTGGCGCCATCGGAGCATGAGAACATCGAAAAGTCTCTTGATATTATCGCACCCGAATTGAGTGAACCGACTGCGCTGAACAAACTCATTCTTGCGGGATTTTATGAGGAGAACAGACTTCTTATCGATGCTATCACTGCTTACGAAGAAGCTATCAAGCTTGCTCCTGATGTTCCTTCATACGCAGAGGCATACGAAGAATTTTTGATCCGCAATAACATCAGCAAATAGGCTTAAGGTCAACCTGATGACGGCTGTTTTCGTATACATCATTCGATTCATAAAATGAAAAATAAAAGATTCTCTCTCGCCTTCGTGCTGATGGTTTTCGTCGCACAGGCAGCGTTCGCTCAACAGTTTGCTTTCAAGGTCCTTGTTAGCAAAGGGAAAAATGAAGTTAAATCAGGTGGTTCCTGGCAGCCCATAAAGGTTGGTACACAACTGCAGAAAAATGACGAGATCAGATTAAGCCCTAACGCTTATCTCGGGTTGATGCACCACCAGGGAAAACCTCTTGAATTGAAAGAAGCTGGTTCTCATAAGATTGCCAGCCTTGAGGAAAAGATGAAATCAAATGAGGGAGCATCTGTTATAAAC
>JAEZDW010000228.1 GCA_023417955.1 Bacteroidota bacterium | reverse complement strand
GTGTATTGATCAGGATGTCTGATTCAGGTAATGCTTTAATAAAGTCTTCGCGCGAACGGATTTGCGCATCCGGATTAGTCCGTGCAACAAATCTGATATTGCAATCAAATCCGGATAGCAGCTTTTCTATTGCACGCGCAATCGTACCTGCTCCAAGCATGATGACACGTTTCCCGGTTAATGTCTCCATTTCGTAGCGAAGCGGTTTCCCAACCCACTTCTTTTCATCCTGCAGGCGCACGAGGGTGTGCAGCGAACGATAAAATGAAATCAGGCCGGCTACTATGGTTTCGGCACAGTTAACTGAAAAGAAGTCGCCCATGTTTGAAACTGCAGCCTTTGTTTCAATTCCGCGGTATTGATCAAATCCGGCGGAATCAAGTTGCCAGAGTGCCAGCGTATTATGACCGGCCATCCATTCACGTGGCGGGTTCCCAAAAACTACGGGGCATGATTGGCATTGTTCAAGCGACTTGTCCGGAAGACTCTTGTCGTTGAAAAGCGCACCCGGTACAGTTTCCCGGATGAGGTCTTTCAAATGATCATTCATATCGGTGTAAACAAATACGCGTAGTTTCTCCTGCATCGGCGCCTTGATTTATTTTGATTTTTCGGATTTGTCTGAAATTATAACTCCGCTGCCTGGGAAAAAATTCTTTTTATGCCGGCGGGGAAATGATACCGATATTCAGGAATGGTTTGATCGAAATGAATTTACCTGCTGTCGGGAATCAGCGTTCATCTGATAGGAAACAACAGTATCATCATTGAGTACTTCAACAATCCGGTAGCCGCGATACGCCACACCCCAGTTTCCGCCAAAGTGTCCGCCGAAGAAGTACGGCTTTCCCCGAAAGACCTTCATATTGTCCTGGTCGTGGTCGTGGCCATGGAATATTGCCCGGAGATTCTTCTGCCTCGCAAATGTTTTCGTCAGGCGGCTGCACTGAACACCGTTTTCAGTCCAGTTTCTCGGCGTGATGTGCATAAAGACAAACATACCTGCCGCTGCGCTGTGTGACTTAAACAAAGACCCGGTAAGATCCGGATCGGGGCACAGATAGTCGCCTTTCTGGTTTGATGTGTCAAGTACGAGGCAGGCAACGTCATCGACCGTAAAGCTGTGGTCCAGTGGATTGCCCCATGTGCCCTGCCATTCATCAGCAGTAACGCGGTCATGATTGCCTCGCGAAACGTGATAGGGCACGTCAAGTCTGTCGAACTTTTCTTTCACGCCAGAGAGCAGCGTCGGATCATCGTGAATCACGTCACCGTTGAACACGGTAAAAGCCAGTCCGCGTGTTTTATTTTCTTCATTAAGCCAGTTGACGACGTCAAGATGAAACTGATCGAAGTCGGTGTTCGGCTGACCATAATGTCCATCGGAAGCAACAGCGAATCTCAGTCTGACTTTGTCGCTGGCGGGCATGCGAAAAGTGCGAGGATTTGCCATTAGCGTCTGCCCGGCACACACGATACTGATAGCTTTTACGGTAGTGCTGATGAACTTTCTGCGATCCATAAGAAGATTCAAGGTAGCGAAGTTTAGAATGTAAAAGAACTCTTTTGCCCTTTGGGACTTCTTTGCGTGAAAAAGAGAGTTCCGCATTCAGAGCCGTAAGCTTTCACATTAGGCGAAACGAACTTGCAGCTCGTAGCGCTCGTAGCCTGAAGCTAAAGCTGCGCTCAACGAAATAATGCACATATCCAAACGCACGTTTCAGGTTTGCAGGTTTCAGGAAGAATAACTGCGTAATGACTTCGCGTGTGCTGGCAATTTCAAATTTGAAAATTTATAATTTATAATTGGGAGGCTTCTTTGCGCTCCTTCGCGATTTGCGGTGAGAAGAGATCGTAATGTTCAGGATCGCAGGCACGATCATTAATCGCCACCAAAGATTTCATCTGTAGAGTTACCACCTCGCTGAGACCCGCAGCCAAAAGCCGGCAACTGCTAAGAAGTCTTCGTATATTTAACCTACGAAAACGAAAGCAACAACTGGGTTTACTTTGACGACATGGAGGTTACTCACACAAAGACAAACGTTATTCAGTACAACGAGTATTACGCTTTCGGTTTGCAGACCAACGCGAGTTGGACACGTGTAGATGAGCAGCCCAATCAATATTTGTACAACTCGGGCTCGGAGTTAAATGTAACGACGGGTTGGTATGAGACCATGTTCAGGGACTACGACGCGGCTATCGGTCGTTTCATGCAGGTTGATGCCATGGCCGCGGCCTACGCACAATGGTCACCGTATGCGTATGCAATGAATAATCCGGTGTTGATGAATGATCCGACGGGGCTTTATCCGGCGTGGTACCCGGAAGGGTACGGTGAGCCTGGAGATTTAGAGGACAAACTCTTTAAGGACAACTCAGAGGGTTGGTCGAGGAGAAGTGGAAATAGTAGCAGGTATATATCAGCGAGGCCAGCCTCAACCAGTTGGGGCTATTATGTCCTGGAAAATCATGGTTTTGCTACATATGTTTCGACGGATGGAGGAAAGACTTTTAAATTCAGTTCCTATACTGATGATTTCCAATACGTGTGGAAGAGTCGTATTGATTTGGTTTCTGATATAGATGCTTGGGACTGGGGGCTTGGAAATACTCAGCAAGGGTGGTTTTCCGATCAGCAAGGTAAAATATTAGGGATGCATTGGCTAGAGGGCTCAGGCACGGACATGATAATGGTTGAAGGCGGGTGGGGAGACTATATGCGTCAAAATGCGTCCATCAATAAGAAATTAATGCAAATGATCGATTATGACGTTCCGACCAGAACAAAATCGGGAAGCGTTTACTTAAGAGCGACTGGCAATACTGGCGTGAACGATCGAAGGAGCGGATATGGTATGTTGCATGGAACCAGTAACCTTTTTATAAACTGGGATATTAAAGTTATTGATGAAAAGAATCTCTATTACTCTGCGACTTTGACTTGGCAGGACCGGATCGATCCGAGTGCAAGGCAAGGAGACACACCCTGGGTCCATGCGGCGGAAGCTTTTGGTTATGCTCCGAGAGATTATAACGTATCGATTACCTGGACAATTGGTTTCAACGTTCAAAGAAAGTAGTATGAATAGATTGCAGATTTTTACGGTAATCTCATTAATGATTTTCGCGGGATGCCAGCAAAAGCAACAGTGGAATGGGGGAGCAATTAATAAACCTGGATACTACGAATTTCACAGCGAGATCAACATTTCAGTCAACGAAAGGAATAACCTAATTGAATATTCTGTCGAATCAAAGGATGGCTCACTGACCATCCCGCGAAAATCTTTTAGCGCATTGCATAATTGGGCCTTTTACCTAGAGAATGATGGTACCCTTTGGGTATTTAGTAGCGACATGGGACATTCCGTTTGGAAAAGAAACAGCCAAGGTATTTTTAAGGAGACAGCATTTGATCATTACCTCTCTCGCGAGGAGATACCAAAGCACATTTATAACTCGCTAGCAGATTATTTTGAGAGGTAGATGCCCAGCAAGGGGGGCCATATGGTGGTATCAATATTAGCATGGATGGATTACGCCAGTACTTAGCGATTGTAGCCGGAGAATCTGGTAATTATATTGATGAAGCATCGGCTATTGGCAGTGTGATGTTGAATAGACTTGCTCATAAA
>JAEZDW010000211.1 GCA_023417955.1 Bacteroidota bacterium | reverse complement strand
ACTTCTTTGATATTGAATAAACGCATTACGACCACGGTAGCAAAGGCAAAAGCACTTCGCAAGTACGTTGAACCGCTGCTTACCAAAGCCAAGGACGATACAACTCATTCCCGGAGAACTGCCTTCTCTTACCTCCAGAACAAGGAGTCGGTGAAGACACTGTTCGGTGAAGTAGCTGGCAAAATCGCAGATCGCCCCGGAGGATATACCCGCATTATCAAGCTCAGCGACACCCGCGTTGGTGATAACGCTGAAATGTGCCTGATCGAGCTGGTTGACTTCAATACCCTGTACTCGAAGGATGGCGCTGCCAAGAAGGCAAAAACGCGCAGAAGCCGGAGAAGTACTAAGAAGGCGGAAGGAGATGTTGAAGCTGCTGAAACTACAGCAACGGAAACTGAAGCTCCGGAAGCTGAAGCACCCAAGGCAGAAAAGAAACCCCGGAAGACGTCCAAACCTAAAAAGGAAAAGGAATAGTGATTCCGGATATCAAGAATACAAAGGGATTGAACATTGGTTTAATCCCTTTTTTTATGTTCAAACGATGCCAGACAGCCAACCGTGCGGTCTGACGATAACGCTATGAGAATCATCACATCAGAATTGAAAATTCGAAAAAGTTTGTCCCGGATTATTTCAGTTTTATCATGAGATTCTTTGAAATCATGGTCTATTTTTGTGTCCACTTATGCAGCAGAAAAAAGCTTACCTACTTCTCGAAGACGGCCTTTTGGTTGAGGGAACAGCCATAGGAAAAATTGGCACCACCGGAGGCGAGATTTGCTTCAACACCGGCATGACGGGTTACCAGGAGATCTATACCGATCCTTCGTACTACGGTCAGATTATCGTTAACACTACCGCGCACATCGGTAACTACGGGGCCCTCGACCTCGAACAGGAGTCCGATCGCCCAAAGATTGCCGGTCTCGTCGTTAATGATTTCTCAAAGGAGTTCAGTAGAAATACTGCCCAGGAAAGCCTGCAGGAGTATCTTGATAAAATGGGAGTTGTTGGCATCTGTGACGTAGACACGCGGATGTTGGTAAGATATATTCGGAACAAGGGTGCGATGAATGCAATCATCTCCTCTGAGTTGACACCGGAGCAATTGTATCAGGAGATCAAGAAAGTTCCCTCTATGGATGGACTTGAACTCGCGTCGGTCGTATCGACCAGGGAACCTTACTTTGTTGGTGCTGAAAAAGCAGCATTCCGCGTCGCAGTTCTTGATCTGGGCATTAAGCGCAGCATCGTGGAAAACCTCGCAGCACGCGGATGCTACTGCAAGGTATTCCCTGCAAAAACTTCGTTCGCAGAAATGGCCGAATGGAAGCCGGATGGATACTTCATTTCAAACGGCCCCGGCGATCCCGGTGCGATGGACTATGCCGTCGATACGGTGAAGAAAGCACTTGATACCAACAAACCACTTTTTGGAATCTGCCTCGGACATCAGATCCTCGCTCGTGCATCCGGAGTCTCAACTTACAAGATGCATCACGGACACCGCGGCCTTAACCATCCTGTGAAAAACATGTTGACCGGAAAAGGTGAAATGACTTCACAGAATCACGGCTTCGCGGTCAGCGAGAAAGACATTGAAAAGGCGGGCAACGTTGAGGTTACACACGTGCACCTGAACGACAACACGATCATGGGAATCAGAAGGAAGGATAAGAAAGCGTTTTCGGTACAATATCACCCTGAGGCATCACCAGGACCTCATGATTCGCGATATCTGTTCGATGAATTCATCGAGTTGATTAAGTCCGACAAGAAATAGCACCAAACTCAAAAAATACCAATCATTAAATTCCAAAACATATGAGCTTAATTGAAAGCATTCATGCACGGCAGATTCTTGATAGCCGTGGAAATCCAACAGTTGAAGTAGACGTAGTAACTGAATCAGGTGCGTTTGGGCGTGCTGCGGTCCCGTCTGGAGCTTCTACTGGTACGCATGAAGCAGTTGAACTTCGCGACGGCGACAAGAAAGTTTTCCTCGGAAAAGGCGTGCTGAAGGCCGTAGAAAATGTTAATACAAAAATCTCTGCTGAGATAATCGGATTCGATGTATTCGATCAAAATCTCCTCGACAAGATAATGATCGAGCTCGATGGTACTCCTAACAAAGCAAACCTCGGAGCTAACGCTATTCTCGGCACATCGCTCGCTATTGCAAAAGCAGCTGCTATGGAAGCAGGCTTGCCGTTGTACAGCTACATCGGTGGTGTCAGCGCAAATACGCTTCCGGTTCCAATGATGAATATCCTCAACGGTGGAAGCCACGCTGACAACTCAATCGACTTTCAGGAATTTATGGTAATGCCCGCGAAAGCGGACACCTTCTCCGAGTCGCTGCGCATGGGGACGGAAATCTTCCACAACCTTAAGAAAGTACTGCACGACGCCGGCCTGTCGACAAACGTCGGTGATGAAGGTGGATTTGCGCCCAATATCAAATCCAACGAAGAGGCTATTGAGGTTGTACTCAAGGCCATTGAAAAGGCTGGATTTAAGCCGGGCGAAGACGTGTTTATCGCAATGGATGCGGCTGCGTCTGAATTCTACGACGCAAAATCGAACACGTATACATTCAAAAAATCGAGTGGCAAGTCAATCAGTTCAGATGAGATGGTTGCATACTGGGCTGAGTGGGCTAAGAAGTATCCCATCATCTCCATTGAAGACGGCATGGCCGAAGACGATTGGAGTGGCTGGAAAAAACTAACGGATGCCATAGGTAAAACTGTACAACTCGTTGGCGACGATCTCTTTGTTACTAATGTAAAACGCCTCCAGGATGGTATCGATCAGGGCGTTGGTAACTCCATCCTTATCAAGGTTAACCAGATTGGTTCACTCTCCGAGACCATCGCTGCCGTTAACCTCGCGAAGCGGAACGCGTACAAGAGCATCATGTCGCACCGCTCGGGTGAAACCGAAGACAGCACGATCGCAGATCTTGCCGTGGCATTGAACACCGGACAGATCAAGACCGGATCGGCCAGTCGTTCGGACCGGATGGCGAAATACAATCAACTCATCCGCATTGAGGAAGAGCTTGGCGAAGTTGCCTACTTCCCCGGGTTGAAATTCTAAGGGTGGTTCCCGCAACTCAAAAAGCCAGGTCCCCCCTGGCTTTTTGTTTTTAGAGAACCTGTAGTTTCAGGGCTAGACTATTTTTCCATATATTCGTATAACTTTTTAAACTTCTTATGATCTCCAGACTGCCTCGGCCTTTTAAGAATTTTTATTTCATATGCTCCGTCCTTTTTTTGATCTGGATGCTTTTTCTGGATTCGAATAACCTTATTTCCAGATTCCAGCTGACGTCAAAACTGAACGCACTTGAGAATGAAAAGGAGTACTATGAAGAAAAGATCCAGGAGGTTGAGAAGGACAGACGTGAACTGTTCGGAGATAACGACCTTGTTGAAAAATTCGCCCGCGAAAAATATCTGATGAAGAAACCTTCTGAAGATATCTACGTGATAGTGGAAGAGTAACAAGTTATGCGTGCTGCAATATTCATATTGATTCTGGCATTCTCTTCTGTCGCCGCTTACGCACAGCGCGATATCGATGAAGACGCTTCGTGGGATTTGCGTGATCGTGGGTACACAGGAATTGGATTTGGTGGACTGAGTTTTGGTCGCCACAGCTATTTTGGTAACTACTTTTCAATTGGTGCGTCTGTGCTTGGAGGGTATATGGTCACCAAAAATCTTTCAGCCGGAGTGGGTTTCGAGTATCAATACACAAGTTATGGCGACCTGAAACTCAGGCATCATCTGTATGGTGGATATCCGTTTCTACGATACAACATCAAGAACTTCTTTATTCAGGCTGATTACGATTTGTACAGCGTCCAGGTAGATATTACTGACCCCGGGCAGCGCGAAATGGCCGACCGCCTTTTTATGGGTGTTGGATTTTCTTCTCCGACGCGTGGCCGCGCCTATATGAACTTCCTCGTTCAATACGACTTCCTCTACACGAGTACGAGTCTCTGGGGCTCGCCGCTGAGCACTCGTCTTTTCTATACATTCTGAAAGGAATTCCCAATCGGGTACCAATATCTTCAAGGTCTTCGACAACCTTCGGATTTACAGGGATGCCCTGCGTCTTGCGTTCAATACTCATTTCGCGTTCAGGATCGCCTGGTATAATAACGCGTTCCTGACCATCAACAGGAGTTGCACTTCTGAAGCGATTTATCCAGTTGTCCATGTGGTTCTTAAAATCCGCTGCAGGGCGAAACGCGTCGACGCGCATTGCACCAAAGAAGTGTCCTATGCCGCTGCCAACAGGGTCGTCAGGTGGCGCGAGGAAAGCGACAAATGGTGGGACCCAGGGACCATAATTTGCTCCGGAAAGGACCGCTGAAAAAATATCAACCCAGGCTCCGAGACAAAATCCTTTGTGGCTCCCGTGCTCACGATCCGAACCCAGTGGAATAAGGGCTCCTCCGGACTTTAGTTCATTGGCATTTGTAGACGGCATCCCGTTCTTAGTTTGGATCCAACCCAGCGGTGCGTCGAGGTTTTTTCGCTGAAGGATTTCAAGCTTACCATTGGCAGCAGTTGTTGTGGCAAAGTCAGCTACAAAAGGAGGTTGCTTGTCGGCGGGAATAGCTATCGCGATGGGGTTTGTTCCCAATAAACGCTCAATTGAGAATGTTGGAGCTACAAGGGGGCTCGCATTAGTCATTGCCATACCAATCATGTCGTGCTCCAGGGCCATCATTGCGTGATGGCCGGCAATTCCAAAGTGATTTGAGTTTCGAACGGCAACCCAGCCAGTGCCTGCGACGCGGGCCTTTTCAATGGCGATTTCCATCGCCTTTGGTGCAACCACCAGACCAAGGCCACTGTCACCGTCAACGACTGCCGTACTTGGTGACTCGTGAACAATGCTTATCGACGGCGTTGGATTAATTCGATTGGCTTCCCGGAGTCGGAGATAGCCGGAAAGACGGGCAATGCCGTGGGAGTCGATACCCCTTAGATCGGCGTTAAGCAGAACATCCGTTGCGAGTTCTGCGTCGCTCTCAGGGCAACCCATTTTCAAAAAAACGCGGTGAGTAAACTCCCGGAGCTGCTGTAAAGGAAAAATTTCGTCCATAATTTTTTGCACGCACAAATATTGAAGAATTCGCGCAGCTGTGCCCGAAGTCACGTCATTTTGTTGGA
>JAEZDW010000028.1 GCA_023417955.1 Bacteroidota bacterium | reverse complement strand
CTCAATCACACCTCCACTCCTTCCACTGAAATTCTTCACAGCTTGTGCAAGACTATGGGGAGAGGAAGCGTTTCTTAATACGCGATTCTTCGCGAGCACATGCGCAGGAAAAAAAGATCCAATCCTGCTTATCCCTTAATCCCTCGAATCCCAGTTCAAACACATTGGCAGCAGAAAAACATCTCATTAGAACTGCGCGCGGATCCCTTCAGGGAAAAGAAGGGTGCGGGAGGGATGAAACGTGATTGAATTGAATACTCATCCAGGAACGCAGCAACTGCAAGAATTGTACTTCGTCCTATGAACTCACCCGCGCACCCCTTACCCCTAAAGGGGAACAACCGCACGGGGTATACAAAGGGGAAGTGATTTAATAATCCTGCCAATCCCCTAATCCTTAAATCCCAATTCAAACACATTGGCAGCAAACACTGCAATGACTTTGCTTCACTTTTGAACTCCGCCGCGCCCCCTGTTCCAGGAGCGGAACAACCTGCAATCAGCCATTCCGCCTCAAATTTCAACCAATGCGGCATTTTTATGATTATCGGTGCTGATAATTGTATAGATAACACTTAATATTGTCCTACGGTCTGCTGGCTTTAGAGTCAAACGGCCTTCACTCTATTACTAACCGGCATGAAAACGAAATTCGCTTTTGGTTTCCTGTTTTGCCTCACGCTTTCGTGTACGAAGCTGGCATATGCACAGGACGAATTGTATCCGCAAACATTTTCACTTAGCGACGTCTCGTTGCTCGAAAGCCCCTTTAAACATGCGCGTGATCTCAACATAAAAGTCCTCCTGGAATACGATGTTGATCGCCTGCTGTCGCCATACCTGAAAGAAGCAGGATTGAAACCGAAAGCGCCCGGCTATCCAAACTGGGAAGGACTCGACGGACACGTGGGTGGCCATTACCTTTCAGCACTAGCCATGAACTACGCTTCAACCGGCGATGCGGAATGTAAAAAACGTATGGATTACATGATCTCCGAGCTAAAAGCGTGTCAGGAGGCAAACACAAAACACCATGCCGACTGGGGCAAGGGTTATGTCGGTGGCGTACCGAACAGTGCTCAGATCTGGTCAACGCTAAAAGTTGGCGACTTCAAAGCATACCACGCATCATGGGTACCGTGGTACAACATTCACAAAATGTATTCAGGCCTCAGAGATGCCTGGACGTACGCGGGTAATGAAACTGCCAGGGATATGTTTCTTACATTTTGCGACTGGGCCATTGACATAACGTCAGGGCTAAACGAAACTCAAATGCGCGAAATGCTGGCGATGGAACATGGTGGCATGAATGAGACTCTGGCCGACGCGTATAAAATTTCCAACGACAAAAAATACCTCGACGCGGCAAAACGATTTTCGCACAAAGCATTACTCGAACCCTTGTCAAAGCGCGTTGATAATCTCGACAACAAACACGCCAACACCCAGGTGCCAAAAGCAGTAGGATTCCAACGCATCGCTGAACTTTCACCCGAGAAACAATACGCGGATGCTGGTAGCTTTTTCTGGGAAACTGTCACAACAAATCGCTCACTGGCTTTTGGCGGCAATAGCCGAAGGGAACACTTTCCCGCTGTAGCTGCGTGCGATGACTTTGTCAACGAAGCAGAGGGTCCCGAGACATGTAATACCTACAACATGCTCAAGCTCACGGAAAACCTGTTTCGCATGAAACCCTCTGCGCACTACGTTGATTTCTATGAACGGGCACTCTATAATCACATCCTGTCAACTCAACATCCACAGAGTGGTGGCTATGTATACTTCACACCGGCCCGTCCGAGGCATTATCGCGTTTACTCCACACCAAATGAAGGCATGTGGTGTTGCGTTGGAAGCGGAATGGAAAATCATTCGAAGTACAATCAATTCATCTTCACAAAGCTGAATGATTCTTTGTTCGTGAATCTCTTCATACCGTCAGAAGTAAATTGGTCCGGGAAAAAAGTAAAGCTCAGCCAGACAACAAAATTCCCGTTTGAAGAAGAAGTGAACATCAACGTGACCGAAGGCCGTTCAAAGTTTACGCTGATGATCCGTTATCCATTCTGGGTAAAAGAAGGCGCGCTGAAAATTACGGTGAATGGAAAAGTGTATTCTCATTCTTCGGCGCCGTCATCGTACGTTGCGATTACACGAAACTGGAAGAAGGGTGATCATGTTAAAGTACATCTTCCGATGCACACCCGAATTGAACACCTGCAGAATGTGCCGAATTACGTCGCATTACTTCACGGACCGATTCTACTTGGAGCAAAAACCGGTACCGAAGACTTGAGAGGTTTGTTTGCCAATGACGGAAGATGGGCACACATCGCCAGCGGCGAACGCCTTCCTGTCGATCAGGCTCCCATCATTATCGAAGACAATCTTAAAGAGTTAGGCAGCAAGTTGAAACCCGTTGCCGGCAAACCATTGACATTCACAACAGAGAATGTGGAAATGGTGAACTCAACTTCGCTTGTACTCGAGCCGTTCTTTCAAATCCACGATGCGCGATACATGATGTACTGGCTGGCGTTAAGCAAAGACGAGTATAAGGCGTATCTTGATTCGCTCAGACAGGAAGAAACGAAAAAGCTGGCTATTCAAAACAGAACGATTGACTACGTAGCGCCGGGCGAACAACAACCAGAAGTCGACCATTCGATGGAGCATGACAAGTCACGTTCAGGATCAGCGCATGATGCATTCTTCAGAGAAGCCCGCGACGGAGGACATTTTAGTTACCTGCTTTCCACAGAAGGCAAAACCGGGCTTAGTCTGATGGTTCGCTATTGGGGAGCAGAATGGGGCAGCCGGAAATTTGAAATTTACGTTGACGATCATAAGCTCGTCGAAGAAGATAATACGGGTCGATGGAATCAATCAAAGTTCTTTGACATCACCTATCCAATTCCGGCAGAAGCTCTTAATGGAAAGAAAAGC
>JAEZDW010000021.1 GCA_023417955.1 Bacteroidota bacterium | reverse complement strand
CCGCCATGCTTGTCATATACAACTTTGATACGCGATCCGGTTGGCACTTCAATACGTTCAGGAGCAAGATGATCCAGTTTACATTCGAGTTCCCAGGGCAGAATTGATCGAACAATCGCGTTCATATTCAGCTTTGCCAGTTCGGACTGCTTGCCAATTCCTGAAAGGAAAGGCGTTAACCACGATTCGAGGTCCGCCAACAGGTATTCATCCGTAAGAGGTGGCCACTTCTCCTCGGGTCTCCAGTGGTGTAAACTCAGAATGCGTGCCGTCAATGCTTCGGTCTGTTCCGGATCACCAAGCATTGCAAGACCCGCAACGCGAATCCGTTCCAGTATGACAGGTATTCTTTCAGCATCCGTTAGCTGATGATTCGGTTTGCTCTCCAGCACGAGTGGCCCCAGCCGTTTTTCGCGCACGCCTGCAACCATGCCACGTTCCACGTCCCATCTGACAATGGTTTTCTCAATGGCATGCGCGGCGAGATCTTTCAGGTCGACGGGTGCTGCGAGAAATACATTACCTTCTTTTGTACCAGCGTCAAGATGGGCAACGCATAACCATTCGTCACGAGTTAGCGGGTCACCTTGCGGAAGGCTGACCATTCTTCCATTCCAGAGTTTATAGCGTTCACCGTAGCGCACCTGTTGCTGTGCGATTCGTTCTGGATAGGCCGCCCATAAGAGTCTCCCGATCAGCATGTCAACAGGCGGGCTGTCATCACCTTTTATAGAAAGCATCCGACGCCAGTTCATTGAAAGTCGCTCAACACGCTCGAACACGTTGCGTTCACCGGAAGTCTTCTCTTTACGTCGCCATCGCCGCAGCGCCTCAACCCGTAAGGTAAGGTCGGCTCCTGCATCCCGACTTAGTGGATCGCGTTCCTCCAGCAACGCGGCGACATCCGCCGCCAGGGCAAGCAAACCGGGAGCCGCACCTGATTCTTCGTGCGCAATCAGCAACATGTGCGCTATACGCGGATGAGTCGGAAAAGAAAGCATTTGCTTCCCCCGTACGGTAATTCCGGACCCGTCAGCGGCTTCCAGCTGCACAAGCAAATCTTTGGCCTGATTGAATGCCCCGGGCGGAGGCGGTGTTATCCATCGAAGATGGCTTGGGTCGTTCACACCCCATTGCATTAACTCAAGAACAAGTGACGCGAGATCCGCTTCCATAATCTCGGGTTTGCGTTTTTCCTGAAGGAAATGATGGGCGTTCTGTGTCCATAAGCGAAAGCAGACTCCGGGCCCGAGACGACCTGCCCTGCCCGCGCGTTGTTCTGCTGCGTCTTTTGAAACAGGCACTGTCTCAAGTCGTGTGAGGCCGCTGCGTGGATCAAAACGCGGAATGCGCGCCACCCCTGAATCTATCACGACTTTGACACCTTCAATAGTAAGGGATGTTTCAGCAATTGAGGTAGCAAGGACTACCTTTCGGTATCCATCACTGCGCGGAAGGATTGCCTCCTTCTGCTTTTCAAAGGACAGATCACCATACAATGGGTAAACCACTGCGGGGAAACCCGCGTCTTCAATATCCTGATGAACCCTTCGAATTTCACCGGCACCTGGAAGGAAAACAAGAATATCTCCTTCTTCTTCAACAAGTGCCTTTTTTATTGCAGTAACAACCCGTTGTGTCAGGTAGTCCTTCCGATCGGTTTGTTCATAGCGAACAGTGACAGGATACTGCCTGCCCTCTGACGTCACAACAGGTGCGTTGTTCAACAACGATGACAACTCGGGCAAGTCGAGTGTCGCCGACATAATCAGGATGCGCAAGTCTGGCCGCAGCAATTGCTGCGATTGCAACGAAAGCGCCAGTGCAAGATCAGCGTTCAGGCTGCGTTCGTGAAATTCGTCAAAGATGATCAAACCCGCATCTTCAATTCCTGCGTCATGTTGCAGCATTCGCGTAAGAATGCCCTCCGTCACAACTTCAACTTTCGTTTGATCGCCAGCTCTCGATTCAAACCGTACGCGATATCCGATGCGCTCCCCGCAGTTTTCGTCAATCAAATTCGCCATCCGCTCCGCGACAGCCTTTGCAGCAAGTCGACGTGG
Source organism: Bacteroidota bacterium (assembly GCA_023417955.1). Taxonomy (GTDB): domain Bacteria; phylum Bacteroidota; class Bacteroidia; order Cytophagales; family Cyclobacteriaceae; genus Ohtaekwangia. Next base: position 4,371 of record JAEZDW010000021.1, on the reverse strand, counting down.
TTCCAGCATAATGATCTTCTTTCCCGACAACCAGATTTCATCCATCAACTGCAACGGAACTATCGTAGACTTTCCCGCACCAGGAGGCGCCTGCAGGATCACGATTGGGTGGGAGGCCAACCGATTCTTCAATTCTGGGATTACATCAAGAACCGGGTAATTTGACATGACTGTAGAACTGTTTGCATCAATACAAAGCTTCCTGTAGGCGCAGCAGGCACTCGGTAATATACCTCCCGTTACCCGGACCGTACCAGTTCATCAAGCGTGTTTCGTAATGTGGGAGGTCGTAATATTTATCCTCGGTAATATAGCCGATATAGTGACCATTGAAACTTGTGATGATCGAATGAAATCCATTTTTCATTGCAACCTGCCGGATGGGTGAACTCAGGCTTCCGGAGTAATCACATGGTGTTCCCAAAAGGATGATATTGCCAATTCGTAATGCCGTGAGATACGGCTGATATTCGTGGAGTGCTGCGCGAAACAACCAGGGACGTAAACTCAGGTCTTGAGTAATCTTAACTTCAGGATCGTCGAGGTACAGCGGTACCCTTACCATCAGGATCGTACTATCCTCTATTGGCAAAAGTTGAGGTCTTAACTCATCTACCTTTATCATGATTTCATCGGCCATCCATCCCAGACATTTCCAACCTGCCTCTGGTGCTCCCATACCGTGACTGCCCACGGCGCCAGACAAAAACATGGCAAAATCGTATCCACGGTCTTCAAGGTCGTCGATAAGTACACCGGGATAATCACGTGAGAGTTCAAGGTCTTTGGCAAACAAGCATGTAGCGTGCGCGTTGAAGCTCGCAATTACAAGCTTACTGCTGTCGTCGCGTACGACTTCAACAAGGTGTAACAGTGAATCAACACCGCCCTGCTTGTCAACACGGTTTTTTACCGCAGAAGGAACGGGAATTGAACCTGAACGCAGTTGGGAACCGCGAAGGTTGGAGTCTGCCGCCCGGACGCACGCGGTAATCTTGTCAGCGATAAACGTTACGATGCTGTCGCTGTATGATCCGTAGATCAGAGCGGCGGCGCCTTCACCCCAGTTACCTATGCTGTTATGGGTATGTGTTGCGTTGAGGTAGGTATTATCAAGTGAGAAGTTTATTCGCGGGAGTGTTTTCTTAAGCAGCTCCGTCACCCGCGGCGGGATAATCAGCAAGTCCGCACTTACCACAGCCACTTTCTCGGTGCCGTTTTCAAAGACGATTGCACTGACAAAAATAGAATCATGAACAGCGGGGTAAGGCTTGCCCCGGCGTTTTCCATATCCGGCAGTTGCCACCGGAAACGCGGGTGTGAGATTTTCTCTGGCGAAACCGGTCCGTATTGCAGATGCAGGGGCGGGAATTTCAATTTCGGAAAGTGAATCCAGCTGGCTCATCATCCGCTTATAATGAACCATAGATTCAGGCTCTGTACGATCAATGGATTGGATGCCAAAAGCCAGGAGTACGAGTACCAATGTCAATACGGTCCCTATAAACCAAAGCACAATCCTGAGTATCCGCTTCACTTATTTGTTTTTGGCAAAGGTAGCGATATTCCGGCATCATGGCCGCTAAAGAATTTTGACGCGAATGTATAACGATGGAAATTCAGCGCCATATTTGTCCTTTCTTCGACATGGTAATTCGCATTACAATTCTGATTCTGCTTGTTGCAGTGAATCGGCTCGCAGCACAGGAGCCTCGCGATATATTGGTGGCTCTTCATACCGATCTTGTTAAGACGGATCAAAACAAATTGTTCGGCAAGGCGCAGATCGGCGGTGAGTTCAACTACTACGCGTCACATCGAATTGCAGCGACAGCTGGTCTCGATGTCTGGACAGGTGACGGGGTCAGTTTACTGATCGGGATGCGATGGTATCCTACAGATCACACATTTGTTCGTCTGCGCGGGCTTGTAGGTGCCAACGATATCTCTCTCGGAGCAGGATGGTCGAAACCGCTTAATGACAATCTTCGCTTTGAGGCGATAGGTGATTTTTACTTTGATGTAGATTTTGCAATCCGGGCGGGCCTCTCTTACCTCATCCGCAAACAATAAGAGGGCTTTCATTTGAAAGCCCTCTCTTCATTTTATTTCAGTCTTTTTGCGACTTCATCCCAGTTTACCACATTCCAGAATGCACCGATGTAATCCGGACGGCGGTTCTGATAATTGAGATAGTAAGCGTGCTCCCATACGTCAAGTCCAAGTATCGGAGTTCCCTTTGTCTCAGCAACATCCATCAAAGGATTGTCCTGATTGGGTGTAGATGTAATTTCAAGTTTTCCGCTATCATTCTTGATCAACCATGCCCAACCTGATCCGAATCGGCCTGCTGCCGCTGCAGCAAACTTCGTTTTGAATTCATCGAAGCTGCCAAATGCGCTGTTAATAGCATCAGCGACTGCGCCTTCAGGAGCTTTTGAGCTTTTCGGACTGAGTATTGTCCAGAACAGCGTGTGGTTATAGTGACCGCCGCCGTTGTTGCGCACAGCTACGGGATACTTTGAAATGTTCTTGCATATATCTTCGATGCTGAGATTTTCGGCATCGGTCCCGGCTATAGCATTGTTGAGATTCGTCACATAGGCGTTGTGGTGTTTTCCATGGTGTATCTCCATGGTTCTTGCATCTATGTGTGGTTCGAGTGCATTAAATGCATACGGAAGTCGTGGCAATGTAAAAGCCATATTTGAAATAGTTTACGGGTTAAACAAATTGTCCTTCACTTTTCAAACAACCGTCAGGATGCTTTTAGTTCAGGGTGGCCAAATATACAATTTGAAAGAAATAAGCCTTCACTTTTCAACCTAAACTTGCATCAGCGTTCTGAAAAACCTTAAAAGGGCATATCGTCATATGATGATGCGGGCGGAATTGGCTCTTCATCAGGCGGCGGTGCTGATTCCGATTGTTGTCCGGTCTTGTCAACCTTCCAGGCGCGTGCCTCCGTGTACCACCTGCCATTGTACTCGCGGCTTTCAAGATCCAATGCAACATTTACTTCATCACCGACCGCAAGATTGTATTGGTCAACCTTGTCGCCCCAAACGGAAATGCAAACTTTCTTGGGATACTGACTTTGCGTTTCAAGTATAAATTCTTGCTTTTTCCAGGGACCTTTCTTGCCCATCCCTGATTGCTGGGGTAACAACTGGATGACTCTTCCTTTTAATTCCATGTTATATAATTATATGTTGAAGTTACTTGTGCGCGTCGCGGTCAGGGCTTTCTTCGAAGCCCGCGAAAGAATTCATCAATCAGTGATTTGCTTTCGTTGGCTAATACACCGGTGACGATCTCAGTTTTCGGATGAAGTAATGGAGACTTCACCAAACTGTATCCTCGTTGTACATCGTGTGCCCCGAAAACAAGTTTTTGCAGTTGCACCCAATGCAGTGCACCGGCACACATCACACAAGGTTCAAGGGTGACGAATAATGTGCATTCGCTGAGATATTTTGAACCAAGATAGTTTGCTGCCGAAGTGACCGCCAGCATTTCGGCATGCGCCGTCGCATCGGTTAATTTTTCTGTCTGGTTGTGAGCACGCGCAATGATTCTGTTTTGACAAACCACAACGGCTCCGACGGGCACCTCACTTATGTCAAGCGCTTTCCTCGCCTCCTTCAGCGCCTCGCGCATGAAATACTCGTCAGAAAATAAATCCATTATTTTTTCTTCGGTGAAATATCCGACAACTTGAGCGAATTCATCATCTCCCTGGCCACTTCCTGCCAATCATCTTTTAATCGCAGCGGTGCGTTGAATGTGAACACGAGTGTACGGGCTGGCGTGACCCAGTACTGAATGTATGTATACTTGGTTATAGGTCCGCGTGTCCCTTCTTCACGGCGGTTTCCTTCGACACGCGACTCAAATTCAAAGAAAATCAGCTTCTTCTTGTCGACCTCGTGAATTCCCTCCTCAATCATTTCCACCCTGTCGAACATGTTATGAATGCTGGCTTTAAAAAACCGCATGGACATTTCCAGATTCGCGTCCGGCCACTGCGTAGCAGACACATTGACACTGAAATCTGTTGTTCGTTCGGTATTCGTGTAGGCAGCAAGCGGAGCCCGTACGGAAGGGTAGCGTTCCGTGAAGTCAAGGCCGTCCATCGGCATCCACCCCCGTGGAATAAGGGCTGTGATGCCGTCACTAACCTTCGTCTTTACGAGCTTGACCTCCTGTGCCACCGAATCAACGGCGCCAAAGACCAGCAGAATCATGCAGATAACGAGGCAATTACTTTTAATTTTTAGCATATCGTTACAGGACACAAAGTATTGTTAAATTCGCGGCTTATCCCTTAAAACGGACGAGGTTGCAAAAATAATATAATCTGCCATGTTA
>JAEZDW010000063.1 GCA_023417955.1 Bacteroidota bacterium | reverse complement strand
AGTCTGGTGCACGTCTCCGTGTCTACGTCGGCTACCAGGAGTTTTGCATGTTGTGGGCGTGCGCCACCGTTTCCGCAGACGTAAAGGTTCCAACCTTTTTCAGTTGCAATCACACCAAAGTCTTTTGATTGTGCTTCGGCGCATTCGCGAATACAACCGGATACGGCGCCCTTGATTTTGTGCGGTGCGCGAATTCCCTTATAGCGGTTTTCAATGAAGACAGCATAGGAAACAGAATCCTGCACACCGTAGCGGCACCAAGTACTGCCTACACAACTTTTTACAGTTCGCAGCGCTTTGCCGTAAGCATGACCACTTTCAAAACCTTCGGCGATGAGTTCTTCCCAGATCTCAGGCAGTTGTTCGACGCGGGCACCAAACATGTCGATGCGTTGACCGCCGGTGATTTTGGTGTAGAGTCCGTATTTGGAAGCTATTCTTCCCAATGCCATCAGTTTCTCAGGCGTGATTTCGCCACCTGCGATACGCGGCACAACGGAGTAGGTACCTCCTCGCTGAATGTTGGCAAGGAACCGGTCGTTTGTATCCTGTATCGTATCCTGCTCAAGGATAGGCTGGTTCCAGATGCTGGCAAGCAAAGATGCGACTGCGGGTTTGCAGATTTCACAACCATCACCTTTGCCGCATGCGTCGAGCAGGGCATCATATGTCTTTATTTCTTTGATGCTGATGATGTCGAACAGCTCCTGGCGGGTGTACTCAAAGTGTTCGCAGATTACTTTTTTTACTTTGTGGCCCATTGATTCCAGCGTCATCTTGAGGAGATCGCTGACAAGGGGTGTACAGCCACCACAACCCGTACACGCTTTCGTTGCCTTCTTGATATCTTCAACGGATGTTGCCCCACATGACGTGACTTGCTGTACGATGTCGGATTTGCAAACATACTCGCAGGAACATATTTGGGCTGAATCAGGTAACCCGGCAACACCGGCACCGGGTGCGGATTCCGTGGTACCGACGATAACCGATGCAGGATTAGCCGGCAAAGGCATTGCATTGACAACGGTCTGGTGCAGCATGTTGTACTGGCTGGCGTCACCAATCAGAATACCACCGAGCAATCGCGTGCCATCAGCAGAAACGTTGATGCGTTTATACATACCGGTAAGCCGGTCCGTAAACGAAAGCGGTATGGCATCAATGCCATCGCAAAACGGATCACCAAAGCTTGCTACGTCAACGCCAATTAGTTTCAGCTTGGTCGACATATCGAATCCGGTGAATGCTTTCGTTTGTTCATTCGCGATTTGTTTCGCAACAACTTCCGCCATTTCGTAGCCGGGTGCCACAAGACCGTAAACCATGTTGTTGTGGACTACAGCTTCACCGATAGCGAATATATTGTCATCGCTTGTGCGCATGTAATCATTGACGATGATGCCACCACGCGGATGGACATTCAGTGATGCCGCGCGTGCAAGTTCATCACGTGGACGTATCCCTGCGGAAATGACAAGCATCTCACATTCAAGTTTGGAACCATCGGCGAAAACGAGACCTTCAAGTTTGCCATTGCCATCGATAGCAGTGGTGTTCTTACCAAGGTGTACGGTGATTCCCAGGCGTTCGAGTTTCTTTACCAAAACCGCTGATCCTTCATCGTCTATCTGCCGGGGCATTAAGCGATTCGCAAACTCAACGACATGGGTTTCGAGGTTAAGGTCGAGTAATGCTTTGGCGGCTTCAAGACCGAGCAGCCCCCCGCCCATTACGGCACCGCGTTTAACCTTCGTGGCATACGCGCTTATTTGATTAAGATCTTCAATGGTTCGATATACGAAAACACCATGACGCTCTACTCCGGGAATGGAAGGCACAAAAGGACTGGAACCTGTTGCAAGTACGAGGTAGTCGTAGTGTTCAACTTTGCCGGTATGCGTTCTTATTGTTTTTGCTACGCGATCAATATCAACAACGAGCTCGCCGGTGTGAAGGGCGATGTTGTTTTCCGCGTACCATGATAATGGAGCCATCTCAAGATCAGTGGCCGTCGCGCCCGAAAACCAGCTGCTGAGGTGCACCCGGTCGTACGCAGGTCGTGGCTCTTCGCCATATACAATTATTTCGTGGTTGGTTCGGCTGCGAAGCTTCTCGCAGAACTTGTAACCTACCATTCCATTGCCCACTACAACTATACGCGCCATATGCAAACGATTTAAGTATAATTCCTCCAAACTTTAAGTAATTATACGTATTCCAAGACCAATAAACCAAGTATTATACGTATTTTTACGTAAATACTTATGCTTATGACTACTAAGCCACGTGTTATTCTTGCGGGAGCCGGGCCCGGTGATCCGGATCTGATTACAGTAAAGGCACTCCGTGCGATCAGGTCGGCCGATGTCATTCTCTATGACGCGCTCGCCAATGAAAGTCTGCTGGATCATGCGCGACCTGAATGCAAACTCGTGTTTGCCGGAAAACGAAAGGGTAATCACTCTTTAAATCAGGATGAGATAAACAGGATGCTGGCGTTCTATGCTGCGCGTTTTGATGTAGTCGTGAGATTAAAAGGCGGCGATCCTTTTGTATTCGGGCGCGGCTGTGAAGAGTCCGAATACCTGACCAGGCGTGGCGTTACAGTTGAAATCATTCCCGGTATCTCAAGCGCGATAGCGGCACCGTTGGCGGCAGGTATTCCCGTAACACGGCGCGGCGTCAGCGACAGCTTTTGGGTTATGACAGGCACCACATCTACCGGTATCCCCTCTGGTGATCTTGAACTAGCCGCACAATCCAATGCAACGGTGATCATATTGATGGGACTCTCCAACGGTGCGGAAATCCTGAATGCATTCGTGCGTCATCGCGGGGTGGATGAACCGGTAGCTATCGTAAGCAACGCAACACGTCCCGATCAATATGTTATTCGCGGTACCGTTGGGTCAATTTCTGAAACAATTGAAGATGCTCCTAAACCCGGAATTATCGTGGTAGGTCAGGTAGCCGCGCTTGCGACAGCAGATCAAATACTTGAGTGTCTTCCCGCAGAAATGAAAGTTGCTGTGTAAATTCGCGATAACCATAAACGTATGGACAGCACCAGAATTGAAAAGGCTTTCGAGGCCATTGATCAATACAATTCACAGGATCCCCACACGGAAACGATTAACGGCGAATCCGTAGCCAGGGAGCTGGTCTATGGTCGCAGAATGACAGAGCGTCTTACCAAATACGCTCCAGATGCCAGTGAACACCTTCAGATCGCGGCACGAGCCCAGCACATCGGTAGATGGGAAATTCCACGAAGTGACTATGCGATGGATCGTAAAGGCTACCTGCAGTGGCGCAGTTCCGAGAAATTCCATCACGCGAGAGTAATCGAACCGATCCTGCGTGAAATTGGCTACGATCAGGACACGATTGAACGGGTGAAGTTTCTATTGCTTAAAAAGGAGCTGACTACCAATCCCGAAACCCAAGTACTTGAAGACGTCGTGTGCCTGGTTTTCATCGAATACTATCTGGAAGAATTTGCTTCACGTCACAACGACGAAAAGCTAATCGACATCCTTCGCAAGACCATTAAAAAGATGTCGCCGCGATGTGTGAGTGAAGCAGGTAATCTCACACTAAGCCCGCGAATTCAGGGATTGCTGATGAAAGCCGTTGAGGAAAGTTGACACACTCGTATCTGCGCTGATTACGTATTGGAGACGCGGTTATCGATAAATTTGCGTGCCTTGCGTCCGCCCCCGCCGTGTTGCATCTTCTCCAATG
>JAEZDW010000029.1 GCA_023417955.1 Bacteroidota bacterium | reverse complement strand
ATTACGGCTACGCACGAGTTGGTGGTTCCTAAGTCTATTCCAATAATTTTTCCCATGATGTTTCTGAATATTATTATGATCCTTTAAAGCTACCCTCGTTCTTCAATGCTTGTGCCAAGCACGGTTTTCGTCTGAAATGGTGACATAATGACAGAAAATCGCGACACCACCCGTTTACCATCCTTTTGCCCGGTCGTCAATGCGGCCTCATTGACCAAAAGTTATCGACCTTTCCGTCAACTCCCTTACAAAAAGAAAAGGACTGGCTATTGTGACCACGACGTCGGCGTACGGTCCCAGCGATGTTCTTTTAGTTTTTCGAGCAGATTCTTGTGAAGTCTCCTTCCGTCGCTGCAGGCAATATTATTTTCAACGTGTTTGATTTTGCGCATGCCCGGAATTACCGTGTGAACATCCGGATTTGAAAGAATGAAACGAAGTGCGAGTTCGGCCATAGTCAGTCCACCGGGAATAAGCGGTCCCAACGCCTCGGCATGATCAACACTCGCGTTCAGGTTCTCAGGAACAAAATAAGTCGACCGCCAGTCATCTTTCGGAAATACGGTATCTCTGGTAAGCGTACCTGTAAGCGTCCCCTCGTCAAATGGGACTCTGGCAATTACACCAATGTCGAGTTTTCTGCACAGCGGGAAGAGCTTGTCTTCCGGTGCCTGATCAAAGATGTTGTAGATCACCTGGACAGTATCGATAAGGCCTGTCTGAAGCGTTTCCAGCACATTGTCCGGCTCCCACCGATTGACGCTGATGCCGAAGTGCCGGACCTTCCCTTGCTGCTTAAGCCTGGTAACAGCTTCCTTCCATTCGTCGCGAGTCGACCAGGTGTCTTCCCAAACGTGAAACTGCTGCAAGGCAATACTTTCGACTCCAAGATTCTTCAAGCTTTTTTCCGTATACGCTATGATGTGATCGGCAGGGAAACAGTCTTCAAGTGCATATTCGCGCCGGGATGGCCATTTGAGATTTTTCGGCGGGATCTTCGTCGCATAGTGAAAAATTTTCCCGCGATGGCGCTTCATCAGACCTCCGAGAATTTGTTCACTCAGGCCGGAGCCGTATGCCCAGGCGGTATCAAAAAAATTGCATCCGAGCGAGACGGCGCGGTCAAGGGCATCATTGACTTCCTGACGCTCAGAACCCGTCCAGCCGGCCAGGCCCCACATTCCGTATCCGATTTCACCCACATCCCAATTGGTTCTTCCGAATCTCCTGTATTCCATGATTTGAATTGTTTTGAGAATTGACGCTGATCAAGCAGGCCTGAAATTATACTATTATCGGCGGTAACACCAGCCTGTAAGCCTGCTGTTTTAACAGGTTTTGCTAGTTTTGCGGCTCAATTTAACAGACCGCGAAACGAAATTCCTATGTCGCTCGAAAAGGAGATAGAAAAAAGACGAACCTTCGGAATCATTAGCCACCCTGATGCCGGTAAAACCACGTTGACGGAGAAGTTGCTGCTGTTCGGGGGTGCCATTCAAAAAGCCGGGGCGGTCAAGTCGAGCAAGATAAAGGATCACGCACGATCGGACTGGATGGAAATCGAAAAGCAACGCGGTATCTCGGTTGCTACGTCCGTAATGGGATTTAACTACAAGGATGTAAAAATCAACCTGCTCGATACACCCGGTCACCAGGATTTTGCTGAAGATACCTATCGCACGCTTACAGCCGTCGACAGTGTAATCATGGTCATTGATTGTGTTAAAGGCGTGGAAATCCAGACCGAAAAACTTATGGAAGTCTGCCGGATGCGCAACACACCGGTGATCTGTTTCATCAACAAACTCGACCGCGAGGGCCGCGACCCGTTTGATCTCCTCGACGAAATTGAAGAAAAGCTAAACATTCGTGTTCGCCCGCTCAGCTGGCCGATCAGTATGGGCAAAACATTCAAAGGTGTTTACAGCCTCTACCAAAAAAGCCTGCACTTGTTTACGCCGAGTAAGACGACCGTCGAAGAAGGCATCGAGATAAGTGATATTAATGATCCCGTTCTTGAAAACTACGTTGGTGAAACCAATGCGAAGCAGCTACGCGCTGATGTTGAACTGATCGAAGGAGTTTATCCCGCGTTTTCAGTCGATGATTACCTTAAAGGTGAAGTGGCCCCGGTCTTCTTTGGCAGCGCTGTCAATAATTTTGGTGTGAAGGAGTTGCTCGACACATTCATTACGATAGCTCCGACGCCGATACCACGTGAAACCAATGTACGGACTATTCATCCGGATGAAGATAAGTTCTCCGGATTTGTCTTTAAGATTCACGCGAACATGGACCCCAAACACCGGAACCGGATTGCTTTCGTGCGGATATGTTCGGGTAAGTTTGAACGAGGTAGCAACTACTTTCACGTACGCCAGGACAAAAGCATCCGGTTCTCAAATGCCACAGCGTTCATGGCGCAGGATCGCGAAACGGTTGACGAGGCGTGGCCGGGAGATATCGTTGGTATCTATGACACCGGCAATCTCAAGATCGGCGATACGCTTACCGAAGGAGAGAAGCTCATGTACACCGGAATCCCCAGCTTTTCGCCGGAAATCTTCAAGGAAGTTGTGAACCTTGACGCCATGAAAACAAAGCAACTGGAGAAGGGGCTGCTGCAATTGATGGAAGAAGGCGTCGCGCAATTGTTTACCTATGAGTTAGGTAAGAAGAAAGTAGTCGGCGTTGTTGGGGCGCTCCAGTTTGAAGTAATTCAGTTTCGCCTGAAAAACGAGTACAATGCCACCGTGCAATTTGTGCCACAGAATATTTACAAAGCCTGCTGGATCAGCAGCGCCGATACGCGTAAGCTTCAGGAATTTATAGATTCAAAGCAACGCCACATCGCTCGTGACAAGGATAATAAACTTGTCTTCATGGCTGAATCGCGCGCGTGGCTTCAAATGGTTCAGGAAAACTTTCCCGATATCTCATTCCACTTTACATCTGAGTTCAAGGACTGATAGTGATTGATTCGTAACTTGAATTCCAAACACGGTCAGAAACATGAGTCCTTATGAGGTGTTGTACGAAGACAATCACCTGTTGATTGTAAACAAGTCGTCGGGCATCCTTGTGCAAGGCGATGAAACGGGTGATACCCCTCTTGTGGATTTGCTGAAGCAGTATATAAAGGAAAAATACAACAAGCCTGGTGATGTTTTTCTGGGAGTCGTACACCGGCTTGACCGGCCTGTATCCGGTGTGGTTGCATTTGCGCGTACATCGAAAGCGTTGCAGCGAATGAATGCCTTGTTCCGCGAACGTGAAACCCTCAAGACGTATTGGGCGCTCGTTTCGGACAAACCTAAAGAAGCAAGGGGCGTGTTGGTTCACTGGCTGCGCAAGGATGAAAAGAAAAACAAGAC
>JAEZDW010000413.1 GCA_023417955.1 Bacteroidota bacterium | reverse complement strand
ATCCTGCTCTGGGTTAGCGACGAATTATCGTGGGATGACTTTCATACAAAACGCGACCGGCTTGCCCGGGTATATATCAGCGGACAAGGCGACAACGGTATCTATACACAAATGGCAATCCCCCTGCCGCTTTGGGAAGGGCTGCGCCAGAATGAGCCGGGCATCAAATACGTTGCCCCTACAAACTGGGGCGCAACGTACCTGCTAACCTACGGTGAAAAGCGGCTCTATAAGCAAGGTTATTACGCTGGCGACGACTTTTTGAAAATGTTTTCGTTTCCACTCGTACACGGGTCGGCTGACCAGCAACTTAGTGATCCGTCGACCATGGTGCTCACGGTTTCGGCTGCAAAGTCGTTGTTCGGAGACGAAGACCCGATTGGAAAAATCGTTCGTGTTGACGATACTGTTGATCTCACCGTCACAGGTATAGTCGAAGACGTTCCGTCAAATTCAACATTCAACTTCGAATGCCTCATTCCGTTTACGACGTATATGAACGTAGAGCCCTGGGTAAAGCGGGCATTGGACAGCTGGGGCAACAACTCGTTTAACCTGTATGTCGAATTTGAAGAAAATGCCGACCCTGCAGAGGTTGAAGCACGCGTTAAGAACATTATAAGCGAAAACAGCAAAGAAGAAGAGGAGGTAGAAGTGACTTTCCTGCCAATGGAGCGGTGGAGACTTTACAGCGATTTCAAGAATGGAAAAAGCGTGTCGGGAAACATCATATACGTTCGCATGTTTACCATTATCGCAGTATTCATCCTGATCATTGCATGCATCAATTTCACCAACCTCGCCACTGCACGTTCGGAAAAACGGGCACGGGAAGTTGGTATCCGCAAAAGCATCGGATCACGCCGCAAGGAATTGATTATGCAGTTTATGGGAGAGACATTCTTTACAACGTTTGTCGCTTTCCTGATCGCTATTGGGATCGTTGAGGTCGGCCTTCCTTTCTATAATTCGATTGTTCAAAAGCAACTTTTTATAGACTACACAAACCCATTCTGGTACGTAGCGGGGTTTGGTGTGGTTATTCTCACAGGTCTTGCCGCGGGCAGTTACCCTGCATTGTATTTGTCGGCATTTCAACCTGCTGCTGTGTTGAAAGGAAAGATGCAATCCGGTAAGAGCGGCACAATTCCCAGGAAAGTTCTTGTAACCCTTCAGTTCTTTGTTTCCATCGCCCTGATCATCGCGACTGCCGTGATTTACTTTCAGTTGCATCACCTCAGAAATCGCCCCACAGGATACGATTCGAAAAATCTTGTTACGGTCCCGAATACCGGCGATATCATGAAGAACTACAACGCCATCAGGAACGAACTCGTCGCAGAAGGACTGGCGTCGTCGGTAACAACATCGAACAGCCCTATCACTGCAATCTACGCATTTAACGGAGGTCTCGAATGGTCTGGCAAGCGTGAAGACCAGCGTAGGAGCTTCGCGACCATTGGAGTTAGTCACGATTACTCGCAAACAATGGGAACGACCATTATCGAAGGCCGGGATTTTTCGCCTGAGTATACTGATTCAACTTCGATTATTCTGAACGAAGCCGCCGTAGCCTACATGGGTTTCGAAAATCCGATCGGTGAAACCATTCAATTCTGGGACACTACGTTCACGGTAATCGGCGTAATGAAGAATGTCGTAATGTCCTCACCTGCGCGGTCCGTTGACCCTACTGTGTTCGTATTTGAGCCAAGCTGGTGCAGTGATGTTACCATTCGCCTTGGTGATCGCTATGGATCGCAGGAAGCGATGGCGAAGATTGAGAATATCTTTAAGAAGTATAATCCGGCGTATCCCTTTGTGTACCGCTTCAGCGACCAGGAGTTCGCCAGGAAATTTCAAAATATCCGTCAGTTCGGGAACCTGGCCAACCTCTTTTCATCGCTTGCGATCCTGATTTCCTGTCTTGGCCTGTTTGGTCTGGCTGCGTACACAGCTGAGCAGCGTACAAAAGAAATTGGCATTCGGAAAGTTCTCGGCGCAACAATTGGCAGTGTGGTTCTGCTGCTTTCAAAAGACTTCACGAAGCTTGTGCTCATTTCATTTGTCATTGCCGCACCATTTTCTGCATGGGTAATGAACAACTGGCTGAGTCAGTATGAATACCGAATCAGCATTGAATGGTGGATACTTGCGGGCGCGGGCAGTGCTGCTCTGGTGCTTGCGATAGTCGTCGTGAGTTATCAGGCAATTCGCGCCGCCTCTGCCAACCCGGTTTCCTCGCTGCGAAGTGAATAACCTTATTAGTGAATCACCAGGCCTTTGCGCCGGACCGGCATCGCGAAATATTGCGACGAGCAGACATTGCACTCGCCGGAAAAGCAATCTGTGTTCATAATCTAACGTGAAGGATACATGTTACATCAGATATGGGCTGTCTTAATTTGGCAGATCGGAGGTCAACGCATCAGGTTTGCAACCGCAAACATGTTTTTCCCGTAGAGTTATATTTCGAGAACCGGCCATGCTGAGAAACTACCTAACAATCGCGCTGCGTTTTATGATCAGGCAAAAGGGATTTTCCTTCATCAACATTGCCGGTCTGACGCTGGGCATTGCAGCGAGTCTTCTCATCCTGTTATATGTCTTCGACGAACTGAGTTTTGATCGATATCACAAAGACGCGGATCGGATCTGCCGGATCACTACCGAGGGCCGGATGCAAGGCAAAAGGATTCACAGTGCGTTTACAGGCTACCCGCTCGCGGCTGCACTCGACAAACAATGCCCGGAAGTTGAATCCACGCTTCGTCTCGCAAACTGGGCAACCTTTCCGATGCGATATGGAAACCGGGCTTTTACGGAAAGTAATCTGCTCCTGGCGGACGCAAACTTTTTTTCCTTTTTTGACTTTTCACTGATCGTCGGGAATGCAGGAGATGTTTTGAAGGGTGAAGGCAAGATCGTGATCACCGAGTCAGCGGCGCGACGTTACTTTGACTATGCTGGTGCTGGTGACACGTCACCCATTGGAAAGAAGATGGTTCTTGCCCAAGGCTATCTCGCGGAGGTAACCGGCATTGCTGCAGATCCGCCAAAACAATCGCACTTCCATTTCACCTTTGTGCTCTCCCTCGATTCGTGGACGGAGATAAAAGAAGAAGGCTGGATTTCTCCCCGCGTTATCACGTACACGAAGTTGACCAGCGACGGATCGCGTGATGCTCTGGCACAAAAACTCAAGGCATTCACGGAAGAATACGTTGCACCCGAATTAAAAAAACAACGCGACCTGGACATCAACCAGTATCGGACGCAGGGAAATGACCTGCGCTTTGGAATTCAGCACCTGCCGGATATTCACCTTACGTCGGATCTTACGGATGAGATTGAACCTAACGGTGATATGACGTACATCTACCTCTTCATTTCGATTGCCGTCTTTATTGTGGTTCTCGCCTGTATCAACTTCATGAATCTTTCAACGGCACGGTCGTCAAGTCGGGCAAAGGAAATCGGCGTACGGAAGGCAATTGGTGCATCCAATATACGCCTGGTCGTTCAATTTCTGCTGGAGTCGTTGTTCTACCTCGCCGCTGCAGTGCTGGTCGCACGGTTGATCGTTGCTGCTGCCCTCGGTCCGGT
>JAEZDW010000289.1 GCA_023417955.1 Bacteroidota bacterium | reverse complement strand
TTCTTTAGCCATATTTGCACCTCGAATTAATTTTGTAGTTTAATTCAGATCATGAATGTAAAAATTACGTTGCCGGATGGAAGTGTACGGGAGTACCCCAGCGGTGTGACCGGCGCGCAAATCGCATCCGGTATCAGTGAAGGCCTCGCCCGCGTAGCCCTCGCTATCGAAGTCAACGGCGAGATCCGCGATCTGGCAAGGCCGATCGAAAGTGACGCGGCAATCAAAATTCTAACCTGGAACGACAAGGGTGGTAAGTATGCGTTCTGGCACTCGTCAGCGCACTTGTTTGCCGAGGCACTTGAGGCATTGTACCCTGGAGTCAAATTTGGTATCGGACCTCCAATCGAGAACGGCTTTTATTATGACGTAGACCTGGGCGATCGCACCTTCGGTGATGATGACCTTACGGCGGTAGAGGCGAAGATGAAGGAGCTTGCAAAAAAGGAAAGCGCCTTCGTTCGTACCAACGTCTCCAAACAGGAAGCGCTTGAATACTTCACGAAGAAGGACGATCCTTATAAGCTTGAGTTGATCAACGACCTTGCAGATGGTACGATCACGTTCTATCAACAGGGAAACTTCGTTGACCTTTGCCGCGGGCCGCACATTCCAAACACAGGACCGATCAAGGCTATAAAGCTGCTTAATGTTGCTGGCGCCTACTGGCGAGGTAACGAGAAGAACAAAATGCTTACCCGTGTGTATGGCATCACGTTCCCGAAACAGAAAGAACTGGAAGAGTACCTGCACGTACTTGAGGAGGCGAAGAAACGCGACCACCGGAAGATCGGCAGGGAGCTTGAGCTATTTGCTTTTTCGGAAAAGGTAGGTATGGGTCTGCCGTTATGGCTGCCAAAGGGTACAATCCTGAGGGAACGGCTCGAGCAATTCATGCGCAAGGCACAGGTTAGGGCAGGGTACGATCCCGTAGTCACACCTCATATCGGGGGAAAGTCGCTTTACGTGACATCCGGGCATTACGAAAAGTATGGCAAGGATTCCTTTCAGCCGATACATACCCCGGATGAAAATGAAGAGTTCCTGCTGAAACCAATGAACTGTCCGCACCATTGCGAGATATATAAGACCAAACCCCGGTCGTACCGGGATCTGCCGATTCGGTTGGCGGAGTTCGGAACCGTGTACCGCTATGAACAGAGCGGCGAACTGCACGGGCTCACCCGCGTGCGTGGCTTTACACAGGATGACGCCCACATCTTTTGCCGCCCGGACCAGGTAAAAGAAGAGTTCATTAAGGTGATAGACCTGGTGCTGCTCGTTTTCCGAAGTCTTGGGTTTGAAAACTACACCGCCCAGGTTTCTCTCCGGGACCCGGATAACAAAGAGAAATATATAGGCGAGGATCACCTTTGGGACAAAGCCGAACGCGAAATTCAGGAGGCAGCCGACGAACGCGGGTTATCGACCGTTGCTGTCAAGGGAGAAGCCGCTTTCTATGGCCCGAAACTGGACTTTATGGTCAAGGATGCCCTAGGCCGCAGCTGGCAGCTGGGAACGATTCAGGTGGATTACCAACTTCCGCAACGATTTGAACTCGAGTACGTTGGATCTGATAACCAACGTCACCGCCCTGTTATGATTCACCGTGCGCCATTTGGCTCGCTGGAGCGTTTTGTAGCAGTACTAATTGAACACTGTGCTGGTAATTTCCCACTTTGGCTCGCCCCGGATCAGATAGCCGTTCTGCCTATCTCGGAACGGTTCAACGACTATGCTGCCCGGGTTTACGAAAAGCTCAAGGAACACGATATTCGCGGTATTTTAGACGATCGCGATGAAAAGATCGGACGTAAAATCCGCGACGCTGAGACCAGGAAGGTGCCATACATGCTAATCGTGGGTGAAAAAGAGGCCAGTGAGCAGAAAGTCGCTGTAAGGCGTCATGGCAAGGGTGACCAGGGGGCTGTTGGACTGGAGGAATTTGTCGAAGGCTTTAGAAAAGAATGCGCTACACCGGCTTGATGGTTAAAGTTAACTTTGCTTTGATTCTTAGGGAATTTTGAAAAATTGAAATTATAGCGATATTTGCACCCTGTTTTTTAGAAACTTAAACTCCAACAGTTATTAATAGTAATACGAACCGACCCAGTTTTAACAGACCCATGAGGCGGGGGCCTCACAAGCCAGAAGAGCCATATCGCGTAAACGAACGAATAACGGCTCCGCGGGTTAGGGTAGTGGGAGAAAACATAAAGGTGGATGTGTATCCTATCCAGCAGGCAATTCGCCTTGCTCAGGATCAGGGACTTGACCTTGTGGAGATTTCACCAAATGCCGATCCTCCGGTTTGTAAGATCGTTGACTATTCGAAGTTTAAGTACGAACAGAAGAAGAAGCAGAAAGAGATCAAGGCAAAGACCGTTAAGGTCGTGATCAAGGAAATCCGTTTCGGACCGAACACTGACGAGCACGATTTTAACTTCAAGCTGAAGCACGCAGTCGAATTTCTGAAAGAGGGAGCCAAGGTAAAGGCAACCGTCTTCTTTCCCGGACGATCAATCGTCTACAAGGAACGCGGGGAGATACTTCTTTTGAAGTTCGCCCAGCTGCTCGAAGAACATGGAAAGGTGGAGCAAATGCCCAGACTTGAGGGTAAACGCATGAGCCTCATGGTGATGCCGAAGCAGAAAAAATAGAACGACTTTTAATTTTTATATAATGCCAAAGTTAAAAACGAAGTCTGGTGCAAAAAAACGTTTCAAAATAACGGGCACAGGCAAGATAAAGCATAAGCATGCTTTCAAAAACCACATCCTGACCAAGAAGGAGACCAAACAAAAGCGCAGACTTACGCGCAAAGGTGTGGTCAACAAGGTTGAGATGCGCAGCGTGAAAGAAATGCTTGTTCTTTAATGGTTTAATGTTTAACCCGGATGCTGGCTTAAGTTCTCTATAACAGAGGCGCCATCAGCCAAAAACGAAAAGTAAAATGCCAAGATCGGTAAACAACGTAGCCTCAAGGGCTAAACGCAAAAGAATCCTCAAGCTGGCCAAAGGGTTCTTCGGTCGTAAAAAGAATGTTTGGACAGTAGCGAAAAACGCGGTAGAGAAAGGTCTGGTTTACGCCTACCGTGACAGAAAGCAGAAAAAGAGAGAGTTCCGCGCAATATGGATCGCCCGTATCAATGCCGGGGCGCGTCTTCACGGATTGTCTTACTCTCAGTTCATGGGTAATTTGAAGAAATCCGGAATCGACTTGAACAGAAAGGTACTTGCCGACCTGGCAATGAACCATCCTGCAGCCTTTGAAGCTGTAGTTAAGAAATTCAAGTAGAAAACGGTTGAAAAGGTAATTAAGTAAGGAAGGGCACGATCGTGCCCTTTTTTGTTTCCATAATTTTCGCTTAATTGGACGATCCCTTTCCTGCTTGGAAAGACGTGACATTTTTTGTCTAGCCTAACTGTGTGGTATTGTGCGATTTTTTAAACGCATTCAATTTTTCGTTGAGTTCGCGCTGGTATGCTAAATAAGCCTGTACATAGCGAGGAACCCAATCCCGTTGGCAAACCTGCGGACTTCCACGTCAGTAGCCAGAACCCGTTTCCAGGCCTGCGACCATTCACCGTTGATGAATCATACCTGTACTTTGGTCGCGAAGAACACATAAACGAAATCCTTGAAAAGATCTCCAGACACCGCTTCGTAACGGTAATGGGTTATTCCGGAAGCGGAAAATCATCGCTGATGTACTGCGGTTTCATACCCGTACTTCACGGAGGCTTTCTTTCGGAGACAGGTCCCAACTGGCGGGTGATGATCACACGCCCGGGTAAGTCCCCAATTTCGGGACTGGCAGATTCTTTTGTTGAGACCATGATTCAGAATGATCTCGCACCTGAATCAGAAAGAGATTTTCATCGTGCTGTTATCGCTTCTATCCTTCGAAGCAGTACTAACGGTCTTGTCGAGGCAGCAAGGTACTTGCAATCAAATTCAAAGGAAAGCGTATTTATTCTCATCGACCAGTTCGAAGAACTCTTCCGCTTTCGCGACCTCAGGGCTTCTGCTTACGAAGTTGCAGAGAATGAAGCGCAGCATTATGTAAAACTCTTGTTGACGGCAATTGCCCAGAGCGAACTCCCCGTTTATATCGCGCTCACTATGCGTTCCGATTTCATTGGTGAGTGTTCGAATTTCCCGGGACTGACCACAGAGATCAATAAGAGCAACTACCTTGTTCCTCAAATGACGCGAGACCAGAAAAGGGCCGCGATCGAAGGACCAATTGCAGTTGCCGGAGGAGCAATCGCGCCGCGACTGGTAAAACGCCTGCTCAACGATATCGGCCCTTATCAGGACCAGCTTCCTATCCTTCAGCACGCCCTCATGCGGACCTGGGATTACTGGGTTGCAAATCATGAACCCGGTGAGGCGATGGATATTCGCCACTACCAGGCTATTGGTAAGATTACTCAGGCGTTGTCGTTGCACGCAAACGAACTCTTTGACGAGTTGACCACGCGTGAAAAGGAGATTGCCGAAATACTTTTCAAGAACATCACAGAAAAAAACCAGAACAACATGGGGCTGCGTCGTCCGTGTCGTCTGGGTTTGATAGCAGAACTTGCAGAAGCATCGGATGAAGAAGTTATCCGCGTAATTGATCACTTCCGGCAACCGGGTCGTTCATTCCTGATGCCGGGTGCGAACGTGCCGTTGAATGCAGATTCAATGATTGAGCTTTCTCACGAAAGTTTGATGCGTATCTGGACGCGCCTCTCCGCATGGGTAGACGATGAATTCGAATCTGCGTCCATGTACAAGCGCCTTTCGGAAGCGGCAGCCATGTACCAAATCGGAAAGACCGGTTTGTGGCGGCCTCCGGATCTACAGCTTGCGCTCAACTGGCAGAAGAAACAACGCCCCACGCGCGAATGGGCACAGCGTTATGATGAAGCATTTGAACGCGCAATCGTATTTCTTGATACAAGCCGGATTACCTATGAAGCAGAACTCAAGAACCAGGAGATGCTTCAGCGGCGCGTACTCCGCAGAACGCGCGTCACGGCAGTTATTCTTGGTATAGCTTTCCTCGTGGCTATTCTGTTCTTCGTACTCGCCTATATTCAAAAGCTTGAAGCCGACAGAGATAAAATGCGCGCTGAAGAAAGCAGCAAAGAAGCTATCGAACAAAGGCGCATAGCCGAAGCGGAGAAAGCGAAAACAGATAGTCTGCTAGTCGTCGGTGAAAAGAGAAACCTGGAGCTGCTAAAACTTTCTGAGTCACTCGAAGATGCACTTGACGTCGCGACACGTGAACGTGAAAAAGCTGAAACGGCTGTGGTAGTTGCACGACGTCAGGAGGAATTCGCGCGCCTGGCCGGACAGAATGCTTTAATGTCGCAACTGCTTGCAGATGAAAGTGCTGAAGAAGCCCAGAGAGCATACGAATACGCAAACAAGCTGTATATGCTCACGAAGGCCCAGGAACTTGCGTCCAAGGCGGCCGTACAGGATGATGACGATCAGCTCGCAGGCTTGCAGGCTATGCAGGGATATCAATTCCACAGGAAGTATGAAGGTAAGAAATACGACCGCTACATATACGAAGGGTTGTATAGTGCGCTGACAAAATTATCAGGCAGTTCATATAATGCGATGAAAGCCAGCGGACCGCCCAGAATTCATATGCGGTCAATCGCGATGTCGGCTGCAGGCAATAAATTCTTTATGTCCGGCGCTGACGGAAGAATTTATCGCGGTGACATTAATTCGATGACCAACGAAACAACGGGTTTGCAAACTGCTTACCCAAGCAAGGTAATTGCACTTAGCAGAGATGAGAGGTTTCTGCTGAATGGAAGTGATTCCGCAATCATTAACATTTACAACCTCACCGAACCTTCAAAAAGCAAAACGGCTAGGGGACTCAGCGGCGCCACCAATGATATTGAATTCCTTCCGGACAACTCCGGGGCCCTGATTGCAAGCCAGGATAAAAAACTTCATCTTCTTAATCCTCACACGGGTGAAGTAAAAACGATTATGACGCTGCCTTATGAAATTAAGGCAATAAGTATCAGGCGCGATGGCAGGATGGTAGCTGCCGCTGCGTGGACCGGTCAGGTTGTTCTAATCGATTTGAGCAACAATTCAATACAGGAACTCGTCAACGATTCCAATGCACGCGTGCTCTCAGTGAAGTACAGCAGCAGCGGAGCCATGCTTGCGTACGGGCTCGAAGAGAAAGGCAATGCACGCCGTGGACTCGTAAGGCTTTACGATTTCAATACAAAACGAACAAGACAATTCAGCGGTCACAAGGCCGGAGTGTACGATCTTGAATTTAGCCCGGATGAGAAACTCCTGGCGAGTGCCGGATCCGATAAACGCCTGCAACTTTACGTGCTTGACAATCCGGAGGAACTACCCGTTGTGATGGAAAATAATAATGGGTTCATCTGGGATATTGAGTTTACCCGCGGTTCTGATTATCTGATCGCTGCGTGTAGTGAGTCCGAGATACGTGTGTGGCCTACCGACCCGGCACTACTCGCCGAGGAAATTTGTCCGAAACTCACCCGTAACATGACGGAAGACGAGTGGCTCAAGTATGTTGGTCCCAACATCGAATTCGAAGAAACGTGTAACATAACTACAAGCCAGGCAAAATGAAAAAAGTAGTTATCGTCGCCGTTTTCGTTACACTCATTGCGCACCTGCAGGTTCGTGGGCAGAACTCGTGTGAAGCCACTCTGACGAGAGCACAGGAAGAGTTTGATGCCGGACGATTTGAATCGGTTCCAGAAATTCTTAAGCCCTGTCTCGAAAGAAATCAGAATCGTGAGTGGGAGCAACGTGCATATCTGCTTCTTGCAGAAACATACCTGCTTTTGGAAAATGCAGAAATGGCTGATGCAAGTTATCTGAACGTGTTGAAAGCAAACCCGGAATTTGAGACGGACGAGAGCCGTGATCCGATCGATCTGGTTTATCTGAGCAAACGATTTACCGCCACACCAATATTTTCTTTTTATGGGAAGATTGGCCTGAATGCTTCATTCGCTACCATTATTAATGACGTCGATTTCGAGATTTCGCCGGATGGAAACGTAACAGAAAAATACAGCACAGGCGCAGGCTGGCAGGGTGGACTGGGAGTTCAGTTTCACTACAATGAAAACCTGGGACTGAGCGCCGAGCTGAATTACATGTTCTCGAGCTTTGTCCACCGGGCGCGAGGCGTGTTTCAGGAAGGTAACTACAGCGTAGCCTTTACCGATAGACAAACATGGTTAAGTGTTCCCTTAATGGTTCGATACACGTGGACAGGAACCAGGCTTGAGCCATTTGCCTATGGCGGAACATCGTTTAACTTGCTCGTTCGCGACCGCGCAGATGTCGTTGTCAACAGCAATCTTGAAAGTCCTGTTATTGATTACCTCGATATACGCAACAAACTGAATCGTTCGCTGGTTGTTGGTGGCGGTTTGCGTTACAAGTGGGGACTACGATATCTGTTTGGTGAAGTTCGCTGGATGCATGGACTGACCAACATCGCCAAACCGGTGTCGCGTAATAAGATGGTCAATGACAGCTGGCCTTATGTCGACGACGACTTTCGTCTGAACAACCTGCTTGTCAATGTTGGTTACATACATCCGTTGTACAAAGCACGGAAACTGAAACGCGCCAAAACCGGGTCAGTACTTCGTCAAATGGGAAGGAGGAAGAATGAAGGCAAATAAACTGTTATTTGTTTTTTGTGTTTTCGTTTTTTCGCAATGCGACACATCGAATAATGTTGAACCCCGGCACGAGACGTATTTCATTAAATACTACGGTACGGAAGGAGATCAGACCGGTGTGGACATAATTGTGAACAATGATGGTACGATGATCCTTCTTGGAAACTCTGTACTCCCGACCGGCGTTGCCAACCCATTCCTCATCAAGACCGATCCGCGCGGAAACCTGTTGTGGGAACTGAACTTTGGTGCAAATGAAATGGCCGTCGACGTAGAGGTGATTAAAAGCGGAAGCCATGTGGGTAGCTATGTCGTTGCTTCCAATGTAGGTAACGAGGAAAATTCGAAAATCAGACTGTGGCGTATTTCTGCATCCGGCACTTTTATAGATAGTCTTACCGTTACAAATATTGCTCCGGCGGGAACGCGACATTACGTGAACAGTGTTACTTCGCTTGAAGTAAACAATGGCTTTGTAGTGACAGGCTATTCTGATGGCAGTCTCATGGAAGAAAGTTCACCTGAAACAGACGGTCCGACTGATAAGGATATTCTTGCATTCCGTGTTAACGATTCGTTTTCAATAGTCGAAAATGTAGTTAGCAAGGGCGGTGAACTTAACGGATCCGGTGTAAGAATATATGAACTTCCCAACGACCCGGCTGGTAAGATGGTGCTTTTCAGCTATACAGACAGGCCATTTCTTTCCAATGCCTTCGGATTTAATTTTTCTTATGATATCATCTTTTCCGGTGTTCCGGTCGGAAACCTTGTCGGTACAGAGGAAGATCGTGAAGTACTCGCGTCAGTGGTCAAAACACCGTTGCACCTTGGAGAAGGTTTCCTGATGGCAGGGACGTCCATCGGTAATGGCGGGAACCAGGGACGCATTTATCTTGTGAAATTTAATAGCACTTTCGAATACAAGGGGTTGGACAAGAAGCTTGATATCGGTCTCAATCTCGAATGTGTGGATGTGGATACAGGGGTTGATGGCTATTATATTCTGGCAAATGAACTTAACGACACGGGACTTAAAGATCTTGTGTTTATCCGTACCCGCCCCGATGGAGAACCCGTTGGCTTCAAAAAGTTTGGCGCGCTCGATGGTGATGATTCAGGTGGCGCAATCGCTTCGCTTCCTGATGGCAGAGTCGCGATCGTGGCAACTATGGGATTGAAAACGCGGAAGAAGCTTGCCCTAATCGTTGTGAATAATAAAGGAGAGTTCTGAAATGAAAAACCTTTTGTCGCGATATAACACCACGACCATCCGACGGAACTGTCCACGGAACACCGGGCGACTGCTTTTGTTAATGACGTTTTTGTTCCTGACCTGGTGCCTGTCATTCATGACACACTCTGCAAATGCTCAGGTGATTGTGTCAGGAGGTGCAGGTGCGACAACATTGTGCGCCGATAATTCCTACGTTACGCTTAGTCCTGTCGTTATTGCCGAAACACAGAACGGAGATTTCAACATTCGGACTCTCGCAGTCGATACCGTTAGTTTTGAATTATCTGACCCAGCCTTGCAATTCGAACCCAATTCCGGATCCGTTTCATTTACAGGTACGGGATCGAACGTGGTGATCGCTACTTTAAAGGTTACGGCGAAAAGAGTGTCAATCGGAATCGTTGAAGGAACAGATGCCAACAGTGGCGGTATCAATACACTTGCGATCACAGGCCTGAAAGTTCGCGCATCAGCTCCTGTTACCGGCCAGTTTATTTCGCGGGTTTCCTCCGACGTTGAATTGAGTGTTAATGGTCTTCCAATCGGAACTAACATTGCTTCGGTTTCGTCGTTTGCCCAACCGACGGTAAACGCGGGAAGCGACGAGTCATTCTGCCCTCCGGGAAGTTTTAATTTTTCGATCCAGGGTACCAGTGCCTCGGCATCAGCCGGAACGGATATCAACTGGACTCACAACGGCACCGGTTCCTTAACAAATTCATCAACACTGACGCCAAACTACACACCGGGTATAGGTGAAAGTGGTGTCGTGACGTTTACAATTGAGGCATCCAATTCCAATGGAAGTTGCGTTGCCGTTACCGACGTAATGCAGCTTACAATACAGGAGCAGCCTCAAATAACTGCACAGCCAGTTGCCACACAAACGTTATGCGAAGGAGGAACGATCAACTTGAGTGTTACTGCTGTAGGCACCGGACTTTCGTACCAATGGTACCATAGTGGGAACCCACTGGGTGGCCAGACGACAAATACACTAACCATAATCAACGCTGATGCATCGAACGCTGGTAACTACACGGTTCGCGTGTTTGGTACCTGCGATGCAACGGGAGTTTTAAGCACCGTATCAGCAGTTACTATTCAACCAGCGCCTTCAGTTACGTTACA